>CACZBB010000001.1 GCA_902779245.1 uncultured Lachnospiraceae bacterium
GAGTCATATATGGATACATCATAATAATGTCCCCCTATAACATTGTATTTTGGTATTATTCTACCCTTAGTATATATAGAAAACGGCTACCACACAAGTTTTTATTGGTGTATTGCCTAAATCAAGTACTTCAAGAGTTTCTGGTCACACGGTGACCAGAAACGAAGGCGTTTTGCAATAAAATCGCCCTACGGGCGATGGCAAAACGCAGGTCAGCGACAAACTATAATTTTATGGTTCATACACAGGCTGATTTATGTCACTAGCCCGTGCCAAACAGCGAGTGTTTGGCACGGGAGTGACTTGTAACCTTCAAGATTCTTTAAGTTTTCGATACTTGTAGGTAAATACTCAATCTTGGTTCTACTAAGATCTAATATAATAAGTTTTTTTAAGTCGCCAATGTTCTCTGGAAGTCTTTGAATATTTGTAAATCGCAGATTAAGTATTTTCAAATTCGTCAGTTCACATATTTTCTGGTAAGTACTTAATTTGTGTATAGCTCAAGTCAAGTTCTTTTAACTGTGTTAGCTCGCCAATTACTTCTGGTAATGCATTAATCAAACACGCTTGGTAAAATCAACTTGATCTTAAGTTAACAAAAAAGGCTACCACCGCAGTGATAACCTTTTTCTTTGCATCAAATATAAATGTTTACTTTAAAGTCCTTCCATCCTTGAATCCGCCGCCGATTATCGATAGAATATAGATAATCTATAGCATCATCTCTGGAAAAACCCATCTCATAAACCTTTAAATATCCACTAACTTTCCTTATTTCGGAACGGCGAGCAGGAGACATAGTCAAGGCCGATGCTGTTGACGAACTCGATGGAAGCCGGGTCGCCGCCGTGCTCACCGCAGATACCGCAGTGAAGCTCCGGATTGGTCTTGCGGCCGCCCTCGATGGCGATCTTCATCAGCTTGCCGACGCCAACCTGGTCGAGCTTCGCAAACGGATCGTTCTCAAGAATCTTGGCATCCAGATAAGCCTTCAGGAACTTGCCAGAGTCGTCACGGCTGTAGCCGTAGGTCATCTGGGTAAGGTCGTTGGTGCCGAAGCAGAAGAACTCGGCCTCGGTAGCGATCTCATCGGCGATCAGAGCCGCACGCGGGATCTCGATCATGGTGCCGATCGCGAACTTGAACGGGCAGCCGGCAGCCTCGCCTTCTTCGATGCAGGTCTGGCGGACGATGTTCTTGACATAGCGGAGCTCACGCTTGGAGCCGATGAGCGGGATCATGATCTCGGGCTTGATGACAACGCCCGGGTTTCTCTTCATGACGTTGATGGCGGCGCGGGCAACAGCACGGGTCTGCATGACCGCGATCTCCGGATACATGACCGCCAGACGGCAGCCGCGGAGACCCATCATCGGGTTGAATTCATGGAGGCCATCGATGATGTCCTTGATCTCCTGGACGCTCTTGTTCTTCGTAGCGGCGAGCTCGGCGATATCCTCCTCGGTGGTCGGCACGAACTCATGGAGAGGCGGATCCAGGAAGCGGATGGTGACCGGCAGGCCCTTCATGGTCTCGTAGAGCTGCTCGAAGTCGCCCTGCTGCAGCGGAAGGATCTTCTTAAGAGCTTCTTCGCGCTCTTCCTTCGTGTCGGAGCAGATCATCTCACGGAACGGCTTAATGCGGTCGCCCTGGAAGAACATATGCTCGGTGCGGCAGAGGCCGATGCCCTCGGCGCCAAGCTCAAGAGCCTTCTTCGCGTCGGCCGGTGTGTCGGCGTTCGTGCGAACCTTCATCGTGCGAAGCTCATCCGCCCACTGCATGATGGTGGCGAAATCCTCGTCGGCGATGGCGCCTTCGAGAACCGGGATCGGGCCGTCATAGATATTGCCGTTGGAGCCGTCGAAGGAAATGACATCGCCTTCCTTGTACTCGTGGCCGCCGAGACGGATCACCTTATTCTCTTCATCGACAGCCAGTTCCTGGCAGCCGGAAACGCAGCAGGAGCCCATGCCGCGGGCAACAACGGCCGCGTGGGAGGTCATGCCGCCGCGGGCGGTCAGGATGCCCTGCGCAGCTTTCATGCCTTCGATATCCTCCGGAGAGGTCTCAAGGCGGACAAGGACGACCTTCTCGCCGCGGGAAGCCCATTCCTTGGCATCCTCGGCGGTGAAGACGATCTTACCGGAAGCGGCGCCCGGGGCAGCCGGGAGGCCCTTGCCGATGAGCTCGGCCTTCTTGACAGCGTCCTTGTCGAAGGAGCCGTGAAGAAGGGTGTCGAGGTTACGCGGGTCGATGGAAAGGACGGCGGCCTTCTTGTCGATCTTGCCTTCCTTCACGAGGTCGCAGGCGATCTTCAGAGCGGCGCGGGCCGTGCGCTTGCCGTTACGGGTCTGCAGCATGTAGAGCTTGCCATGCTCGATGGTGAACTCCATGTCCTGCATGTCATGATAGTGGTCTTCCAGCTTGTGGGCGATGCCGATGAGCTCGTCGTAGATGTCCGGAAGAAGCTTCTTGACTTCGTCGATCTCCATCGGGGTACGGACGCCGGCCACGACGTCTTCGCCCTGAGCGTTCATAAGGACTTCCGCGTAGAACTTGTTCTCGCCGGTCGCCGGGTTGCGGGTGAAGGCAACGCCCGAACCGGAATCGTCGCCCATGTTGCCGAACGCCATCATCTGGACATTGACAGCGGTTCCCCAGGAATACGGGATATCGTTGTCGCGGCGATAGACGTTCGCGCGCGGGTTGTCCCAGGAACGGAACACGGCCTTGACAGCCTCGATCAGCTGAACCTTCGGATCATCCGGGAAGTCCGAGCCGATCTTTTCCTTGTACTCGGCCTTGAACTGGGAGGCCAGCTCCTTGAGGTCATCGGCGGTGAGGTCGACATCGAGGGTCACGCCCTTCTCTTCCTTCATCTTGTCGATGAGCTGCTCGAAGTACTTCTTACCGACTTCCATGACGACATCCGAGAACATCTGGATGAACCTTCTGTAGCAGTCCCACGCCCAGCGGGGATTGCCGGTCTTCTCAGCCATCGTGTTGACGACTTCTTCGTTCAGGCCAAGGTTGAGGATGGTGTCCATCATGCCCGGCATGGAAGCTCTCGCGCCCGAGCGGACGGAGACGAGAAGCGGGTTCTCCTTGTCGCCAAACTTCTTGCCGGCGATCTCTTCCAGCTTCACAACGGCTTCGTCGATCTGCGCAACGACTTCGTCGTCGATCTTCTTTCCGTCATCATAATACTTGGTGCAGGCTTCGGTGCTGATGGTGAAGCCCTGGGGAACCTGGATTCCAAGATTGGTCATCTCGGCCAGATTGGCACCCTTACCGCCCAGGATGTTCCGCATGGTGGCATTGCCTTCGCTGAACATATACACGTACTTTGCCATGAATTGTTCCTCCTGAATCTTTTTGAATAGATGAATAACTGAAACAACCAGTTATATTTATTTTAACATAAATGTAGCATTTTTCAAGAAGTAATTAGTCGAATTTCACAAACAATGTAGAAAAGCTAAATGCGACAGCCCCACAGACTCCGCGTTACTTTTCAAACCCGATCCGGACACCTGCCGTCCGGATCGCCTGTATTTTTTATGTCCGGGTCAGATATTCTCCCAGTGCCTTAGCCACCTGCCGATGTCCGGCCTCCGAGAGGTGCAGGCCGTCGAAAGCCATCTCCGGGCGGACGGCGGCGACGTCGAAAAATCCGAAGCCGGACTCTTCGGCGACCCTCCGGTACGCGGCGGGCAGCTCCGCGGCCGCCCGCAGATACGCCGCATTTTCCGGGACATCGGGAAGGATGAGCGGCGGCGGCGAAAGAAGGAAGATCCGGCGCGCGCCCCCCTTCCAGCGGAGAAATCCGGGAACATTTGCAAAAAGTCCGCGGAGCCGGTCCGCGATTTTCTCCGCCGTAACCTCCCAGATCCAGAAAATATCATTGGTTCCGAGCATCACGAGCGCGGCGTCGCAGTCCGGCGTCTGCGTCAGCATCAGCCGTGCCATCGAGAAACCGCACTCCCCATAGGGGATCGTCCGTCCGTTCAGCCCTTCGTTGCGGGTCTCGATCCCGTATTCCGCCGTCAGAAGGTCCGGCCAGCGGCCTTCGGCCGGATACCGCTCCCCGTCCCGCGGGTCAAAGCCCCAGGTATTCGAATCTCCGTAGCATAACAGCTTCCTGATCATCATATTTTCCGCCTCTCATGTTCAATAGCAAAGCACGGCCGCCCGGCGCCTTTCCGCGGCCGGAGGGCGCGGGATCCCCAGACTCCGGAAAAGGCCGTCCCCGGCAGTTATTCTGCGAGGACGGCCTTTTTAAGCATCATTTATCCGACGTAGAAGAATTTGATAAGGAAAAGGATCGAGACAATATAAGTCAGGACAGAGACCTGTTTGGCCTTCCCCGTAAAGAGCGCGAGGATGGTGTAAGTGATCAGGCCAAGACCGATCGCATGGCCGATGGAGCCGGAGATCGGCATCGCGATCAGCATGATGGCGACCGGAAGGAACTCTTCGATATTGTCAAAATTGATCTTCTTCAGCCCCTGAAGCATCAGGACGCCGACATAGATGAGGGCGGCCGAGGTCGCGGGCGCCGGGATAATTGACGCCAGCGGGGCAATGAAGATGCAGGCAAGGAACAGAATGCCCGTGGTCAGCGTCGTGAGGCCCGTGCGGCCGCCGGCGCCGATACCCGAGGCGGACTCGATGAAGGTCGTGACGGTGGAGGTGCCCGTGCAGGCGCCGGCAACCGTGCCGATCGCGTCAGAAAGAAGCGCTTCCTTCATCTTCGGCATCTTGCCGTTATCATCCAGCATACCCGCGCGCTGCGCCGTGCCGACGAAGGTTCCGATGGTGTCGAACATATCAATCATGACAAAGGTGAGCACCAGCGTGATGACCGTGAACCAGCCGATGCTGATGAGGGTGCCGAAATCAAACTTGAAGAGCGTGGTCGCGGCCATATCCGAGAACGGCGGGATCCAGTTTGCGGTCGCAAGAGACTCGAAGGGATTGGTATGCAGGAATATCGCCTGGCCGACCCAGTAAACGATCGACGCGAGGAGCATGCCAAGGAGAACGGCGGATTTCAGGCCCTTCTTGGAAAGGATGACGATGACTAAAAGTCCGGTAAACATCGTGATGACGGAGAGGACCATGATCGCGTAGCCGCTGCCCATGGCGTCCTTCGCGACGCGCGGCGTCAGAGAACCGAAGAAGTCGCTGAGCGCATAGAACGGGCCGCCGTTTTCCGAATAAATACTGACGTTGGAGCCAAGGCCGATATTCATCAGCATGATGCCGATGGCCGGCGAAAAGCCCATGCGGATGCTCAGGGGAATGGCGTCAACGATCTTTTCACGGACGGAAAGAACCGAAAGAATGACGAAGACAATACCCTCGATCAACATGATGCAGAGCGCCGCCTGGTAGCTCTTCAGATAGGTGAGCCCGGTGAGCCCGGCGATCTCCGCGACGACAAGGGCGAAAAAGGTGTTAAGACCCATGCCGGGCGCCATGGCAAATGGCAGATTTGCCAGGAAGGCCATGACAAACATACCGACTGCCGAGGCGATGCAGGTGGCCATGAAGGCTCCGTTCCAGAGATCCTGGCCGTTTGCGCCAAAATTCGTCAATAGATTCGGATTCAGGGCGATGATGTAAGCCATCGTCATGAAGGTGGTCACACCGGCGAGGATTTCCGTCCGCACCGTTGTGCCGTGCTGCTTCAGCTTGAAGAGCTTTTCCATTTGCAAAATACCTCCGTTTGCTTGCTCTGTTGACATATACCGACTGCTTTTCATCCCGTTCCCGCCTTCCCGCACCGGTCTGCCAGAGGCCGGGGCCTTCCGCCCCCCGCCGTCCGTCCTTGTCCCCGAAGCAAAAAAGCGGCAAATGCGAGATGATCTTCTTCTATATTAGAGCCAATCAACAAGAAAAGCAAGAAATTTATAAAATATCTCTAAAAGGATTCTAAACCGGAGGTTTAAAGGTTCCGCCGCCTTTTCCGCGCGGTCCGTTTATGACGGCTGCGGGTTGATTTCGCGCCGCCGCATCGGCAGGGCGGACGGGGAAGCCATCGACTTTTATACATGGTGGCACAGAGTGCGAACTATGTATGCCCGTTTACTCTGACGGATCCCGGCTTCAAGCTCCGCCTTCTTCTCTCCGTCCGGCAGAGTCCTTGCGAGAGCCTCAAGGGCTCCGAACATTTCCGGGCTCAGGTCCGTGAAATAGGTCAGGGTCTCCTCGATATAGCGGGTACGGAACTGCACGGAGGTGCACGGGGCGCTGCGAAGGTTGTGCAGGCGGTCGGCGGCCTTCACGGCCTTCGCCATCGGATCCTTTTTCAGATCCTCCACGTATTTGTCCATGACATAGCCTTTTTCCTTTGTGAGAAGCCGGACCGCGCGAAAGACCTCCGGACCGCCCATCCGGAGGATCTCGGCCGGATCCGCCTGCGTGTCCTCCAGAAGGTCATGGAAAAGACCGCAGATCTGCGTATCCTCTCCCATCCCCCAGCTTCTCAGCATTTCCGCCACCGCGACCGGATGGGTGATATAGGGATCCCCGCCCTTCCGGAGCTGCCCCTCATGCATCCGTGTCGCGTACGCCAAAGCCTCCTCATACCGTCTGCTCATCATTTCGCCGGTGTCCCTCCATTATCAGTCAAAGCTTTCAAAACATTCCCGATCGGCGTCTGCCGCCTTAAAACAGCCCAAAATGCTCCATGGCACGGAAGATGCCGTCCTCGTGAAGCGGGGCGGTCACGTAATCGGCCGCCTTTTTCGCCGCGTCGGTGCCGTCGCCCATCGCGATCCCGGTCCCGGCCGCGCGGAGCATCCCGAGATCGTTCACGCTGTCGCCAACCGCGTAGCTGTCCGAAAGCTTGATGTTCAGAAGCTCCAGGACATGCACAAGCCCCTTCGCCTTGTCAAAGCCCTTCGGCACGAACTCGACGACCTTCTCGTCGTGGACGAGGTAATCGTAAAGATCCGACAATTCCGCAAAGCAGGCCGACGTCTCGACATTTTCCGTATCGCAGGAAAGCTTGGAAATCTCCCATTGGCCCCAGTTGTCCATGAGCGGCAGCAGCTTATCGCCCATCGCCCGGATGACGAGTTCCCCATAGGGCTCCCGCTCGAATTCGGAGAACTCCATGTACAGATTGTGCCGTCCTTCAAGAATCGGACGGAAATGATGCCTCCGCACGGTCTCGACGGTCCGGATGCAGATCTCCCGCGGCAGTCGGTGATAATACAGGACATCGTCCGGGCAGATCTTCACTCCGATGCTTCGTCCCCCGGCATTCCATTCGATCATCGTTCCGCACCCGGAGACGATACCGTCAAATCCCAGAGACAGAAGTTTTTCGCTGTTGATGAACGCCCTCGTCCGCCCGGAATTGATAAAGGCCAGGTTTCCGGCGCCGCGAAGTCTCTTTATGGCCTCTCTCGTGCTTTCCGGGATTCTCATGTGAAAATCCCAAAGTGTGCCGTCAATATCAAAAAATACAATCTTTCTGCTCATAAATCCTCTTCTTCAAGTAAGCCTTCAGGCGCATCGTATGGATCCTTCAAAAGTAACGCTCCTTTTTACGCATCGCATGAGAGCCCTTATCGTATATGGAGCCTTCGAAGGAGCGACAACAGCTTTGTCCCCATCGGCAGCTTCCGCATTTCCTCATCGGTCATACCCGTGGTCCTTGTATAGAGCACCACATAGGTGAAGATACCGGCAAGCACCGCCGCAACGGTCAGGAGCGCGCTCGGAAGATACCTTCCGAAAATGCCCGGAAGCAGGAACGCCGGCAGCCAGTAAATACAGCCACAGACAACGCCCATCGCCAGGGCCGCCCGGAGCGGCGCGAGGATCAGACGGCGGAGATCATGCTTATAGCGAAGATACCGCTTCATGGAGAGCGCGTTGAGGAAGGTCACCGTCGCGGCGTAAACCACCGTCGCAATGAGTACCCCCAGCACCCCCATCGACGTAAATCCAACCAGCGCGAAGGCCACCGCCGCGTTCACCAAAAGCGCGATGGCCGCGTTCTTCATCGGAACCGACGGATGCCCAAGCCCCTGCAAAACACCATTTGTCACGGTCGAAAAGCTGTAGAACACGACGGAAATCGCACCCACCGACAGAAGAAGCCCCGCCGCGTCGACATTTGCCGAAGGATAGAGAATACGGATGACCGGGATGGACAGGACGGCCAGCCCGACGGCCGCCGGGATCGCGAGGAAGGACGAAAGCTTCATGCACTCATCGATCCGCGCCACCGCGTCCTCCCGCTTCCCCGCCGCCATCGCCGCGGCGACCGCCGGGATCAGCGCCGTCGAGGTCGCCGAGGCCATTGCGATCGGAATGTTGATGATCGGCTTGAATTGATAGCTGAAGATGCCGTACTGGCTGGAGGCCTCCGCCGCCGGAACATTTCGCCAGAGCATGCAGTAGTTATAAATGTTCTGGTCGACGATGGCTGAGGCATTGTAGATGAAGGTTGAAAAGATGATCGGGGTCACCATGAGGAAAATGACCTTGAAAACCTCACCGTAGGTCTCTTCTTTGGAGTGCCGGTCGCGCCGGATCCGGCTGCTCAGGAGCTTCATGTTGACGGCACAGACAAACAGCATGAAGAGGATGCCCGCAAGGACGCCGGCGCCGGTGCCCAGTGTCCCGCCGGCCGCGCCGTATTTCGCGATCAGGCCTTCGTCCCCGCCGGCAAAGCTTTTCGTGAAGAGCCAGGCCGCCAGGACCGAGACCACCGCGTTGACGATCTGCTCGACGACCCTGGATACCGCCGTCGGGAACATGCTGCGCTGGGCCTGGAAATATCCGCGAAGGCAGCCGAGAAGCCCGGAAAAGACGATGGTCGGAGCGAGGATCCGAAGCGCCAGGACCGCGTCCGGCTGCGTGCTGAGGAAGAAGGGCGCGCCGAAAAAGGTGACAAGGCAGCCCAGCCCGCCGACGCCGAGCACGTAAAAGACTGATGCCCGGAAAACCTTTTGCGCGTTCTTATACTCGTGTCTGGCGACGCGCTCCGACATGACCTTGGATATGGCGGTCGGGATGCTGTAGGAGGATATGAGCAGGATGATCGTATACCACTCGTAGGCAAAGGAATAGTATCCGTCTCCGACGGAGCCCATGATCATATGCAGGGGACTGCGGTAAAGCAGCCCGATGATGCTGCAGACCAGCTGCGCCGCCATAAGGAAGGAAGCTTCCCGGACGACGGTCTGTTTTGGATTCGCCATAATTCTTTCCAAAATCCCTTCCTGCCTCTCAGGCCGAATTTCATATTTCAGAATAAAAATCAGCTTCCCGCCGCCGTCCAGTCAACAGGCTCAACGCCCTGGGAAATCAGAAAGGCGTTCGCCCTTGAGAAGGGACGGCTTCCGAAAAAACCGTTGTACGCGGATAACGGGCTCGGATGTGAGGATTCGATGACGAAGTGTTTCGGATTCGTAAGAAGCGCCTTCTTCCGTCGCGCCGGCGTCCCCCAGAGAATAAAAACGATCGGGCGGTCCTCCCGGGCAAGCGCCTTGATCGCGGCATCCGTAAACTCCTCCCAGCCGATCCCGCGGTGGGAATTTGCCGCGTGGGCACGGACAGTAAGCACGGTGTTAAGGAGCAGGACCCCCTGCTTCGCCCATCCCGTAAGATCGCCGTTTGCCGGGATTTCACAGCCAAGATCGTCGTGCATTTCCTTGTAAATATTCACCAGCGAAGGCGGGATCCGCACATCCTTTCGGACCGAAAAGCAGAGACCGTTAGCCTGGCCGGGCTCATGGTACGGGTCCTGGCCGAGGATCACGGCCTTCACCTGTCCGAAGGGCGTCAGATCGAAGGCACGGAAGATCTCGCCGCCTGGCGGGTAAACCGTTTCCGTCCGGTAAGCCGTAAGAACTTTTTTATACAGCTCCCGGTAATACGGTTTTGAGAATTCCGGCTTCAGCGCCGCTTCCCAGGCACCAGTGATCGCCATCGCAAACCTCCCTTTCTTTCCACGTCCGACCCTTCCGTTCATGCTGCTCCCGACATCGTGGGAAGGATGGACACTCTAATTTCCAGAATTCGATCCTTCCGACAAGACATTCCCGCCATGGACGGAAGGACGGAAGCTCTTATTTTCAGGATCCAATCCTTCCCCGGAGGGCTTCCTCTTCCGCACCGGCAGGGCTTTCAGGCAAGGCGGACGGGAATCCCCCTTGTTTTCAGATACTCCTTCACTTCGCGGATCGTCAGCTCTTTATAATGGAAGAGAGAGGCCGCAAGCGCCGCGTCCGCGCCGCCCTCGGTGAGCGCCTCCGCAAAATGCTCCAGCTTCCCCGCGCCGCCCGAGGCGATGACCGGGATGCCCACGGCATCCGCGATCGCGCGCGTAAGCTCAAGATCATACCCATTTTTCGTGCCGTCGCCGTCCATGGAGGTCAGCAGGATTTCTCCCGCGCCGAGCTTCTCGGCGCGAACCGCCCATTCCACCGCGTCAAGGCCCATGTCAATCCGGCCGCCGTGCTTAAAAATATTCCAGCCGCTTCCATCCGCCCGCCTCTTCGCGTCGATCGCCAGAACCACGCACTGGCTCCCGAAGCGCTCCGCGCCCTCGGCGATCAGCTCCGGTCGGTCGATGGCCGCGGAATTGACCGAGACCTTGTCCGCGCCGGCTCGCAGGATCGCCCGCATATCCTCCACGGTCCGGATCCCGCCGCCCACGGTAAAGGGGATGAAGACCTGGTCGCCAACACGCTCCACCATATCCACAACGGTATTGCGCCTGTCCGAGGATGCCGTGATATCCAGGAAAACCAGCTCGTCCGCGCCGGCTTCATCGTAAGCGCGGGCGCACGCCACCGGATCGCCGGCGTCGCGCAGCTCGACAAAGTTCACGCCCTTGACGACCCGCCCCCGGTTCACATCCAGGCAGGGAATAATTCTCTTCGTAAGCATAAACCACCTCTATCTTGATCAGACCGCCAGGAAATTCCTGAGCATTTGCAATCCCGCGGCGCCGGACTTCTCCGGGTGAAACTGACAGGCGAAGACATTTCCCGCCTCGATGGAAGCATCCGCCTCATCCGTGTAGACACAGGAAGCCTTAACGATGCTTCTGTCCTCAGCATGTACATAGTAAGAATGCACAAAATAGACAAAGGTTCCTTCCGAGAGTCCCGCGAAAAGCCGCCCGTCTCCCTTAAGATGGAGGCTGTTCCAGCCGATCTGCGGAATCTTGTATCCCTCTTTTTCCGTAAAATGCCGGCTCTCGCCTTTAAAAAGCCCAAGACCCGAAACACCCGGACTCTCCTCGCTCCGCTCAAAGAGAAGCTGCAGCCCGAGACAAATGCCAAGGAAGGGCTTTCCGGACGCGGCGGCTTCCCGCAGCACATCGACAAGTCCGAAGCGTTCAAGCTTCCCCATGGCATCGCCAAAAGCGCCGACCCCGGGCAAAACCACCCGGTCGGCGCGAAGGATTTTCTCCGGCTCCCGCGTCAGCATGGTCTCCGCCCCCAGATGCGCGAACGCCTTCTGAACGCTTTTGGTATTGCCGGCATCATAATCCACAATCGCAACCATACGCCCTCCTTAGGATGCCGTCACAGACTTGACCGCAACCGTATGATTCTTGTACGTCTTCCACGTGGGTTCAGAAGACGCGTCCGCCTGATTGCCCCACCCTTCCTTACCCTCTTTTCTGAAATGACGTGCGTATTATAGCACATACGGCACTTGCTTACAATCTTTCATCAAATAAAATCAAAGTGCGCTGCCCTGATACGAGCTTGTGGCGGGCCATGCGGCCCGCCACGGTTTTTCTATCTTGCAGAGGCGACTCTCCGTCACCCCAGGTTCTCGTCCCAGTCGATGTCGAAGAAGCCGAGGGATTTCAGCGCCAGAATCGACTGACGCAGATACTTTTCGTCCGTCAGCGGCCAGCGGAAGCCCAACCGGTAGAGGACATTCTTCGTGAAGGTATGATCCTCCTGCACATAGGAGCGCACGGTCTCCGCGTCCGAAGACAGGTAGCTCACAAGCCCCGAAACCAGCATATTCTTCGTTTCGTCCGCCAGAGCCTCGCTCAGTCTCTTCTCGAATTCCGGATCCCGGACAGAATCCACGGAGATGCCGACCATATTGATCGCCGCCACCAGATCGCCCATCTCGATCCAGTGACCGTTCACGGCATGGAACACCGAAAACGCCTTCGGCGTCCTCGCGAGGAGAAGCACCGCCTCGGCCACCTTATCAATCGGAGAGAACTCCACCGGGCGCGCCAGGCCGGACATCGGATAAGCGCCAATGACGGAATAACCGCGAAGACTCCGCATAAACCCGCTGGTCACGGCATTTGCCTGGAACTCACCGTCGCTGTTCCGGCCCATAAGGTTTCCGACACGGATAATCTTCGCCGAAAGCTTCCCGGCTGCCATTTCCGTCAGGATCGCCTTCTCCGCCTCAAACTTCGAATGGACATACTGGTTGGAAAGATCCTGCCCGAAATACAGCCGGTCTTCAAAGAGGATCTTCCCGTCCAGGGCATGGTTCACGTTCTCTCCCGCGACCGATACCGTGGAAATATGGATCAGCGTCGCGCCGGCCGCCTCGCAGAGCTCCACCAGGTTCTTAACGCCCGTCACGTTCACCCGCTCGATACTGTCGTCCTTCGCGAAATGCTTGACGCTGGCGGCGCAGTTAATCACCATGTCGAAGCCGCCGTCGGCAAGCTCCAGCAGCCGTTCGCGCTCGGTGATGTCGCCATTCACCACCCTCAGACGCCCGGAAGCAAAAGCCTCCTCAAATGTCGTCTCAAAGTAATAAGCCAGAATGGATTTCATCCGCTTCGCGGCATCTCCGACCCAGCCCTGCCGGACCAGGCAGACGATCTCTCCGGTTTCCTTCGTAAGGAGCGCCCTCAGTACGTGCGCCCCGAGGAACCCGGTGGCTCCCGCGAGAAGGATCTTTTTCGCCGGCTCTCCGAGCGAAGTCTCTTCCACATAAGCCATCGTGTTATGCCTCAGAACCGCCTGAATCTCCGGCGAGTCCAGAGACACGGCCGCCAAAGCCGCCGGATCCTTTCCGTTTCCGGATGCCGCCGCGTCCGCAGCCTCCGTCGCATCCGCGTGCTTGCCCTGCCGCCGAAGGACATGCCGCTCCATCGCCGCCACCGTCGGATTTTCGAAAACGTCCTTGTAGGCAATGGGCAGGTTCCTGACCATCGCGCCCATGGCCACCTTGGAGGCCAGCATGGAGGTGCCGCCCGCATCGAAGAAGTCTTCGTCAAGTCCGAAATCGGATACGCCCAATGCGCGGGCGAACAGAGCGGCGATCTCCTTCTGGAGCTCGGTCTCCGGCCGCCGCCCGCGGCCGCCGCTTTCCTGTTTCTTCTCCGGCACCGGAAGCGCTTTTTTATTAACCTTCCCGTTGGCCGTCAGCGGAAGCTCCAGAAGGTGGACATAGACAGCCGGCACCATATAGGCCGTCAGCGTCTTCCGAAGATGCGCCGAGAGCGCCTCCTCGTCCACCGGAGCCTTCGCCACATAGTAGCCCACAAGATACTGCCCGTCGCCCTCTCCGAGGACGCGCACCACGCTCCGGTCAATGCCCGGGTACGTGTTCATGACATTTTCAATGCCGTCAAGCTCTACGCGGAGCCCGCGGATCTTCACCTGGTTGTCGTTCCTCCCGCAGTGCATGATCTCGCCGTGCGCGTTAAAGTACGCAATATCCCCGCTTCGATAGGCCGGAACGCCCGGCAGCGCGGCGCCGGCCGGCAGGAAGACCTCCCGCGTCTTTTCCGGAAGCCCGACATACCCCTTGCCGACGCAGTCACCGGCGATGACCAGTTCTCCGCGCATATACTTCGGAAGCACATTGCCGAAGCGGTCGCGGATCAGGAACCTCGTATTGGCCGACGGTCCGCCGATGGAGACATACTGTCCGTTCAGCGTTCCGATGCTCACGGACACGCAGGTTTCGGTCGGCCCGTAGGAATTGAACATTGTCCCCGCAAAGCCCTTCGCCCGGAGCTTTTCGTACAGCCCCTTCGGGAACGGCTCCGCCCCGAGAATCACGGCCCGAAGCTGTCCGAAAAGCTTCTCGGCCATCGGGATCTCCAGAAGCGAAAGCATATAAGAGGGCGTGCATTTCATCATATCCACGTGCGTCCTCTCCATCATATCGGCAAGGAGCATGGGATTGTGGATCTCCTCCTCCGTGGCCATGGAGACGGTCTTTCCGTGGAAGATCGGCATCATTTCCTCGATGACGGACACGTCGAAGGTGATGGCCGCAAGGGCGAGCCACACCGTAGAGTTGTCCACATAGGCGTGCGCCAGCGTATTCTTATCGTTGTAATCCAGAAGGTTCCGAAGATTCTTGTGCGTGATCTCCACACCCTTCGGGGTTCCGGTGGAGCCGGAGGTGTAAATGCAGTACGCCAGGTCCTCCGGGGTAAGCTCGGGATTTGCGAAAAGCCCCGGCGCTTCCCCGTCCTCCGACGCGTAAACCTCCTCCAAAAGCAGGACTCTGACAGCCTTCTCCTCGAAGAGCCCGCGCCGCTTTGCGTAAACCTCCTCCTCGCTGAAGAGCACGCGGATCCCCGCATCCTCCAGAATGAACGAAATACGATCATCCGGGTAGCCCGGCTCCATGCCGACAAAGGCCGCGCCGGCAAGTAGGATGCCCTGACGGATGGCGTAAACGTTCTCGGTCCGGTCCATGTACATGCCGACCTTGTCGCCGCGCCCGACACCCAGCGACCGCAAAGCGCTCGCGATCATCCCGGCCCGGCGTCCGAGCTCCGCGAAGGAGATCCGCCGGTTGCCGCTGACGGCGATCACGGCCAGCTTGTCCGCGTTTTCCTTAACCGCGCCGACAAAGCGCGCCGGCGCAAGCTCCGGACGCACCACAGCGCCCGTATCGTTGAAGGCCTCTATTTCCGCCTTCATCCCGTCCGTGAGGAACGTAACCTCGTCCACGCGGTACTTTGTCAGGAAGCCGCAAAGCGCCGCGTCATAGCTTTCCGCCAGGCTTCGAATATAAGCCTCGGAAAAGCGCTTCCGGTCATATTCAATGTTCAGGACAATCCCGTCGCCTTTGAGGAAAACGCTCACGTTGAGCGGCGCCTTCGCGGCCCCGAGATCCACGGGAATCAGGGCCGACGGCTTTCCGCAAAAGCTCTCGAAGCCGAATTCATCTCCCTGATAGGCGAACAGAACGTCCGCGTTCACGTCCATCTGCCGGTGAAGCTCCGCGAAGGAATAAAGATCCCAGGACTGCGTGTCGAGAAGCTGCGCACCCATAGCCCTGACATACGCCTCCACGCTCTCCCCGGCACCTGCCGCCGCCACGATGGGGATGGTCTTGACCAGCATGGCGCAGGTCCGCTCCAGCCGGGAATCCGAGCGCCCGTTATAAATACCCGCAAAAGCCACGCCCGGGGTCCCGAGAACCGCATTTAACAAATGTCCGAACGCCGCGGAGAAGAAGGCGTTCATGGACAGTCCGCGCTTTGCGCAAAATGCGCGCACGTCCGCCGCATTTGCCAAATCACCTTTAAACTCGAAAACGCCCTCGGCGGAGGCGGCTTCCGGAGCCTTTCGGGTACCGTCCGCCACGTCTCCCAGAGGCAGGGACTGCAGCTCGGCTTCGCCCAGAAGCTTTCCGTAGTATTCCTTTGCCTTTTCGAGATTTTCGGCGCTTCTTGCATGGGCTTCCGTAAGAACGACTTCGTAAGCGGTATAAGCTTCCGTCTCCACGGTCTCCCCGGCATACGCGCGGGCGATGTCCGTAAGGAAGATCCCCATGGACGTGCCGTCCGAGATCAGATGATGCATCTCCGCGAAGAGATACCGCCGGCCGTCCCCGGCCGTCAGGAGCTTCATGCTGAACAGCCGGCCGCCGAGCATCTTAAACGGCCGGACCAGGTCCGCCTTCGCCTCCTCAATATTGTCGATGGCAAGCTCCTCGACCCCCTGCTCGTCGAAGGAGAAATCGCCGTCCATCCGGCGCATCCGCGCTTCGCCGTCCTCGTTAAGGAAGAGCCTGGTCTTAAGGACGGGGTGCGCGTGCACCGCCTTCACAATGGCTGTTTTCAGGCGCTCCGTGTCGAGGGACGGGTCGATCTCCAGGATGATCGGAATATTGTAAATGCATGAATCAGGCCTTGCGATCGATTCCACATAGATTCCTTCCTGGGTCTTGGACAGAGGGTAGTCGGATCGCACGGAAAGGTCCTCCGCCGCGTCTGCTCCGGCGGATTTTGTCTTCGCGATAAAGGCCTCCAGCTTCTCGACGGTACTCTGCTCCTTGAGGTCTCTGGTCGCGAAAGCCATGTCAAAGGCTTTGGAGAGCAGGACGTTGAAGCGGATCGCGCCGATGGAGGAGAGGCCGGCCTCGTAGAGATCGGTGGTAATGCCGAATTCCCGGTGCCCCAGCACCTCCGCCGCGCACTCGAAGATGGTTTCCTGAACCTCGCTCTGCGGCGGGATGATCTCGGCCGCCTGGCGGACCGGCTTCGGAAGCGCCCGCTTGTTGACCTTCTGGTTCTGGTTTAAGGGGATCGCGTCGAGCTGCATCGTCACGGACGGCACCATGTAGGCAGGCTTCCGCCCGCGGATGAACGCATTCAAAGCCTCCACATCCACCGTCCCGTCGGAAACCACATAGGCCGCAATATATTTCTCGCCCGTCGTCTCGTCCTCGAAGGCCTGCACCGTCGCGTCCCGGATTCCGGAGAACTCACGGATCACCGCCTCGACCTCGGAAAGCTCAATACGGAAGCCGCGGACCTTCACCTGACCGTCTCTCCGACCGATGAAATCGACGTTCCCGTCCGGAAGGAGACGCACCACATCGCCCGAGCGGTAGGCCCGGAGCGCATCCGGCTCCTTGCTGAACGGATTCTTGATAAAGGCCTTTTCCGTAAGATCCGGGCGGCCCAGATATCCCCGGCCCACGCCCCGGCCCGCGATCAGAAGCTCGCCCGGAATGAGCGGCGGCAGCCGGCGAAGCTTCTCGTCCACGACATAGCATTTATAATTGCCGATCGGCCCGCCGATGGGCACACGGTCATAGAGACGCTTCACGGGCATGGCCGTCGCGAGGATTGTGCACTCTGTCGGGCCATAAACATTATAGAAATCCGGGCCGTCCGCCGCCACCGGAACCGGGACAAGCTTCTCGCCGCCGACGGACAGGTAACGCAGCTTCGGAAGGCTCGCGATCGAATACATTTGCCGACCCACCTGCGTCGTCATGAAAGCGTGGGTAATCTCATTTTTGTTGTACCACGCCTCCAGGGCCAGAAGGTCAAGGCGGATCTCCTCCTCCACGATAAACACCGTGGCTCCGGTAGTCAGCGCGGGATACTGATCCATCATGTTCGCGTCAAAGCCATAGCTGGCGTAGGCCGCCACGCGGGAGTTCTCGTCCAGTTGATAGTAATCCCGGTACCAGCCGCAGAAATTCGCAAGGTTCTGATGCTCGAGCATCACGCCCTTGGGCACGCCGGTGGAGCCGGAGGTATAAAGAAGAATAAAAAGATCCTCCGGTTTCGGGTTTTCCAGGGCTCGCTCCGCGGCCGGAAGCGCCGGGATCTCGTCCGTATACAGAACCGGGCCGTCATAGTTCGGGATTCGGTCCATGAGGCTTCGGTCCGCAATCACGCAGGCGGCCCGGGCGTCCTTAATCATGAATTCCAGGCGCTCGACGGGATAGCTCGGGTCGAGGGGCTGATACGCCGCGCCGGATTTTAATACGCCGAGCGAGGCAGTCGTCATGTAGGTGCAGCGGGGGATCAGGATCGAAACCACGCCGCCCCGGCCGAGGCCGCTTTCCGCAAGGCGCGCCGCGATCCGTTCCGAAATCTCATCCACCTCGCGGTAGGTCAGGCGCTCCTCTTTAAACGCCACGGCAATACGATCCGGATGCGCTTTGGCCGAAGCCCGGAAAAGCGTGACCATATCCGTGACCGGATAAGCCGCGGCCGTACCGTTCATGGCATCCATCTCCAGAAGGTCGGCATCCGTCGTGAGGCATATCTCCCCAAGCTGCAGATTTTTGCCGAGTCCGGCCACCACCAGCGCGTAGACCTCGGCCATTCGCCGAACCGTGTCTTCGCGGAATTTTCCGGCCGCGTATTCAAAGCGCAGATCATAGTCGCCGTCCCGGCGCTTAAGCACATGGAGCGTCAGCGATGTCATCTCGTCGTCCGCCGGGAAGATCTCCATCGGCAGGTTCCTCCCATGGAGCTCCACGCCCTCGAACATCTCGCCCTGATAGACGAAGAAATGATCGGGACGCACGCCGTACTCGCCAAGAATGCCCGCGATGTCCGCCTGATCGCGGCCGACCAGTTCGTGGAAAAGCGTCTGCATCTCCCTGAGATAGTCTCCGGCCTGCTTTGCGTCGTCGATCTTCACGAAAACCGGCAGGTTGTGAACCAGCATGCCCATGGTATTCCGAACCTCCGGGTCATGCCGCCCGTTCTCGCCGGCGAAGAACAGGATATCCTTCTGATTGGCAAAAAGCCGGAGCAGATAGGCATACGCCGACATAAAGAGACTGCTCTCGGTAAGGCCCTGCCCGGCCAGCTTTGCCGGTAGCGTTTCCGAAAGCCCGGGCTTAAGGGTATCGAGGGTCGTTTCGAAAACCCCCAGCTTCCCGCCGCGGGCCGCAAGGGCCGGATCATCGTCCGCGTAAAGCTCCGTCTCGCCGTCCAGGGCGTCCAGCATCTTCCGGAGCGCCGCGTCATCCTCCGCCGCGTCCCCGCGTCCGGCCTCGAACTGTGCCAGCATAAAGGCGCTCATGCCTTCCTCCGGCAGCGCCTCCCCCCGATAAGCCGCCGCGATCTGCTCCAGGAGGAGCGAACCGGTGGTTCCGTCGCTCACCACATGATGCGAGCACAGGACCAGGAACAGCCCTTCCGGCGTCCTGAACAAAGCCGCGCGGAGCAGCGGCCCCTCCGAAAGCTCGAACGGCTGGTTCACGCGGCGCGCAAGTACCTTTCGGTCGGTCTCATCGGTATCCAGAATCTGCACTTTGATCACGGATGTCTTTCCCGGCGTCATCGAGGGCACCCCGTCCACCTCGCGCACGGCGCAGGAAAAGACCGGATAACGGGCAAAAACCTCCTCCGCGGCGGCCGCAAGGCGCTCCGGATCCGCCTCAAGATCCCCGGGCAGGAAGATTCCGAACGTGTTGTTGTACGTCGTCTCCCGCCCCGGCGCCTGACAATCCAGATAAACCGAGAGCTGCGCCCTCGTCAGCGGGTACGAAGCCGCTTCCCGAAAGACAAATGCCGAAAGCCCGGAGTCTTCGCCGGCCGCCTCGGAGATCCGCCGGGGCGTGCGGGCGGCAAATACAGCCTTCGAGGAGACCTCGAAGCCTTTTTTCCGGAGGAGATTCTGCAGCATGGCCACCTTGATGGAATCCCCGCCAAGGGAAAAGAAGTCATCGTCTATGCCCACTTTCGCGACATCCAGAAGCTCCTCAAAAGCCTGCGCGACCGCCTCCTGGCAGGCATTTTCCGGGGCGGCATAGGCTGCCCGCCCCAGCTCCTTCTCCGGACGCGGCAGGGCTCCCCGGTCCAGCTTGCCGTTCGCATTTAAGGGAAGCTTTTCAAGGCGGATGAACCGCGAGGGGATCATGTAGGAAGGAAGCGCCCTGGAAAGGTCTTCCCGCAGCTTCTCCTCCTCAAAAGGCTCGTCCGAGACATAGTAAGCCGCAAGGAAGGTCTGCCCGTCCCGGTCCGTGAAATCCCGGATGGCGGCCTCGGCGATGCCGGGAAGCTTTCGGAGCTGCGCCTCCACCTCGCCCGTCTCCACGCGCTGGCCGTTGATCTTCACCATCCAGTCCTTCCGGCTCATGTAAACGATGTTGCCGTCCGGAAGCCGCTTTCCAAGATCTCCGGTACGAAGAAGCGTGCGGCCGTCCGCAAGAAGCGTAAAGGTCTTCGCGGTCAGCTCGGGAAGACCGATGTACTCCTGCGCAAAATAGCCCGTCAGGCAGATCTCTCCCTCCTGCCCGTCCGGCACCTCCCGTCCCGCCTCATCGACAAGGGAAACCTCGACGCCCTCCGCCGGCTTCCCGATGGGCGTGTTCGCGTAGGCCTTGTCGACGCGGAAGGTGAGCGCCGTGCCCGCCGTCTCGCTCATGCCATAGGCGTTGATGATCTCGAAGCGGTCGGTGCAGAAATCCGACAGACGCTCGCTGGCCGTGAAGATCCTCTCCAGCGGGCCGCCCGCATACGGGAAGTTCCGGAGGACGCGGGGGCTTAAAAAGCCCATGGTGATACCCTTTTCCCGGTAATACGCCTCCATGCCGAGAACATCCCTGCGGACCTCGTCGCTCAGCATATGAACGCATCCGCCCTTCGCGAAGGTTCCGAGATACTCGACGACAAAGGCGATAAAGGAGAGCGGAGCGCTCGCGGCAAAGACCAGCTCTCCGCGAAGGTCATAGACCTCCGGCTTACGAAGCGCACCGTCCGCAAGACTTCGGACCGTATGCCGGATCCCCTTCGGCTTCCCGGTAGAACCCGAGGTATATAGAATAAGAGCCGTCACATCCTCGGAAGATGCGTCCCGCACCTCCTGCCCATAGCTCTCCAGATCCTCAAAAAAATCGTCCGTGACAACGAGCTTCGCGCCGCAGTCCCCGCAGATCGCGCGAATCCGTGCCTCCGGATACTCAGGACTCACCGGCACGGCCGCGCAGGCTGCCTTCAGAATGCCGAGATAAGCCGCCACATATTCCGCGATCCGCCCCATGCGGATGAGAACCGGTGTTCCCTCCGGAAGGCCGAGAGAAAGAAGCTTCCCGGCCACCTTCCCGCTTAACGAATCCAGCTCCGCGTACGTCAGCGCGCGGGTGCCGTTCCTGTCCACAAGCGCCGTTTTCCCGGAAAAAGCCGCTGCCGCCTCGCAAAAGATCTTTTGATAGTTCATTCCTCTTACCTCCCTTGCGTTTCCTTTGCCCGCAGATCGATATACCGGGGAGCCTTGCCTCCCCGCTCCTTCTTAATCGGCGGCTCCGTGCTTGCGGAAACCTTCGCCTCCGGGCACCCGTGCGTATGGAAATAATTCTCCAGCTCCCCGGCCAGCCCCCGCAGGATCTCCTCCCGGTCCATGCCGATCTCCGTATCCGCCCGAACCCTCAGCTCATCGTCGCTCACCTGCGTAAACTGAAAATCCACAACCCCCGGATAGAGCTCCGTGATGCTGTCGATTCCCGCGGTTGTGAACGGCTCTCCGCAAAGCTGAAAGATCTCGTTCGCCCGTCCCTGAATCCGCAGCACGGGCAGCCGCACCGTGTCGTCCGAGAGGCGCTCAACCTTCACCTTATCGTTGACAAAATACCGGATGACGGGCTGCACGAAATTCGTCAGATCCGTCACGAGGATCCCTTCCGACCACGCTTCCGGATCCGCGACCGGCCGCCGCTCCGCGTCCACCGGCTCAATCAGAATAAAATCCTCATTTAACAGAAGCTCCGGGCCGTCCCAGGTCATGGCGATCTCTCCGCCCTCCGTCATGCAGTAATTGTTCTTCACCGGGCAGCCGAAGGCCTTCGCCACGCGGACATGGTTCTCCGGCGTGAGCATTTCGGCGGAATTGAAAACAGCGGCAGGCGAAATATGCAGATTGCCCTTCTCCTGCTCCATCGCAAGAAGCGCCAGGACGGAGCCGTACGCGCTGATGACCTCCGGCATAAATTCGTTGAGCTTCCGGACGATGGTCGCCGTATCTTCCATAACATTTACAATCAGAAAATTATCCCTGTACTCCGGAAATGCGGCCAGCATCCGGAGGGCGGATTCATAGCTCGAAGCGCCGCGCTCCGCGAAGATCACGGCCGCCATCTTATGCTTCCGGATATCAAGGATCCCGGGGTCGAGGCCGCGCATCAGCCGCTGGTTCATCAGCTGCCCGTGAAGCTTGTTGCGGTGATCGTCCCGCACCATGTAAAGCGGCTTCCCCGTAGTGCCCGAGGTATGCAGCACCGTATATTTGTCAAGATACAGACGGCCCGCCTGTTTTGCTTCATTGCAGAACGCCTCGACATCCGAAAGCCTCACCTCCCGGTCCGTCACATAGCTGTCGAAATGGTTCACGACCTCCCCTTTTTCAATCACCGGGAGATCCGACAGCGTATAATCCTCCGGAAGATTCCTGTAACGCTCCGCAAGATACGGGGAATGCTCCCTCGCATAGTCCACCAGCGTATGCAGGCGTTCTTCCGCCAGGCGCATCCGCTCCCCGTGTGTCAGCTCGCTTCCCTCGGCAACCAGCCTGGATGCTTCCTTCAGCTCTATGGTTTGCATCGGTTTCCTCCTTTATACCGTGATCGTTGTATTATTCAGATCCATCGCCCGGACATACGTCACTTTTTTCGCCAGCTTCTTCACCAGCTCGATCCCGTGGATATCAAATTCATCGCCATCACGCTCGTAGGAGGTCGGGTCAAAGTGGATCCCGTTATCCCGGATCCGCAAAATGAAATTCTCCTCCTCCCCGGTCTCCGTATCCGTCTTCGGAAGGACCGTCAGGCAGATGTCGATCCACTGGGACGTCTTGCCGCCGTATTGGACCACATTATGCGCCATTTCCTCCGCGCAGACCGCGATGCGGTTGGACATCTCCCTCGGCGCGGCATACTGACCGCAGAAATCCAGAATCTCACGCGGCACCTTCGCAACATCCTCCATCGCTGCCGGGATGGAAAAATCCAGGCAGTTTCCGGGGTTCTCCGCGGGAATCAGCAGGAAGGGCTCTCCCCGGTATTTCAACTTTCTGTAGAGGAAGGCGGCCAGCGCCGTCAGGCCCTCGGAAGCCACAAAGGCCAGCCCGAAGCCCAGGTATCCGCTCCCGCCGCCGGCCTGGTTGACAAAGACGCCCAGAAGCACCGCCGGCACCAGGATCACCCCGTTCTCCAGCGTCGTAATGATCGTGGCGATCGTCGGCTTCTCCACGGCGCCATAGTACTGCGAGCCGAAATAATTCAGGAAATTAAACGGCAGGGAGAAGACAAAGATCCGGAGCACCAGCATGACGGCCTCCTGAAGCTGCGGATCCTTCACCCCGAAAAGCAGCGTGAACTGTTTCGTAAAGATGAGCACGATCAGCATCAGAACGCCCGTCAGAATTGCTCCATAACGGAGCATTTTCCCGCAGAGGACGTGCAGTCCGTAAAAATCCTTCTCCCCGTACAGCGTCCCGGCAATGTTCGGAATGACCCCCATAAGACCGCCGATCAGCATGACCAAGACGAACTCCGCATTGGCGCAGACCGTATAGACCGCCATGCCGTCATTTCCAAAGAAGGAAATAATGATGCCGTTCAGCAGCAGGGACTTGACCATGTTTACCGCAAGAAACATCAGATAAGGCAGCCCCGTTTTCAGCGCGGCGCGCATATCCCTGCCGTCCTCGGCCTGCAGGGCCTGGGGCTGTTCCTCCGCCGGCTCCACCGCTTTTGCGGCAAGGGAAAAGCCAAGCATTCGTTTTTTGGAACGGACATACGGGATCAGGACCACCAGCCCCGCGACAAAGCCCAGCATCGTGGAGAGTGCCGCCCCGCGAACGCCCAGCGGCGTGAACTTCAGGAAAATGTAATCCAGAATGAGGTTCACGGCATTTGAAATGACAAAATACGCGCCGGCAAGCTGCGGATGCGAGTCCGCGGCGAGATAGCAGGACATCAGAAGCCCGATGCAGAAGCCCGGCGAGCCGGCCAGCAGATAGAAAATGTAAGCCTGGACGTCCGCCTCCAGCGTCCCGCCCCGGGACAGCAGATGGGCGATCGGCCCGGACAGGAAAATGGCGGTCAGAACGAACAAAACCGCGCAGATGGCCGTGATGACGAAGGTCGTCGTAAAGATCTTCCGGGCCTCCCGTTTTTTCCGCCTCCCCAGGAGGATCGAAGCCGTGATCGCCCCGCCGTTCCCGAGGTAGTACCCCGGAATCTGGATCAGTGCCAGCACCGGCGCGCAGAGTCCGATCGCCTCCATCGCGTGTGTCCCCAGCAGGTTCCCGACGAAGATCGTATCCACCACCGCGCCGAGCTGCAGGGCCAGCTTCATCATGATCGCCGGCAGAAGATACTGCCGGATCTTCACGTCAAGGAGCTCATGATTCCGCACATGCATCGCAAAACCTTCCTTTCTGAAGAAGAATTCCCTTCTCCCCCGTCACCGGGCGGGCAGCATTCTTTAGCAAAAGAAAGCGACACCGCCCGCTCGAATCACATCATTTTTCCATATTTTACACAAATCCCCCTCTTTTTTTCAAGCATTTTTATGTATTTTTCTTAATCTTTTGTGACGGTTTGTTTCTGGTCACACGGTGACCGGAAACGAAGGCGTTTTGCAATGAAATCGCCCTGCTGTGGACGTTTCTGTCGGTGTGGACGGTTATTTTTGTAAAACGCAGGCCGGTTTTCCCGCGCTCCTTCCGAAAAGAAAAAAACTGCCGCACAAGCCTTCCGGCCGCAACGTATGACGGCATCCCGTAAAGATGCAAGCCATATTTGCGGTCGAAACGCTGCGTGCGGCAGCCTTGCCTCACTGACTCATTGTAAAGAAAAATACGACCCCGTCCGGGCGGTTCTCGGCCCAGCATTTCTGCCCGTGCCGTTCCATGATGGCCTTCACGATGGAAAGCCCGATGCCGCTGCCGCCGTACTCCCGTGTTCTCGCCTTATCGACCTTGTAGAACTTATCCCAGATCTTTCCGAGCTCCTCCTCCGGGATCGGCTCGCCGGAATTGAAGACGGATACCCGGACGCCGTCCTCCTTCGTCTCGATGTTGATCTCGATCCGACGTTCCCCGTCGAGATGGTTCAGCGCGTTGCTTAAATAGTTGGTGACGACCTCCTCGATCTGGAACTCATCCCCCCAGACCGGCACCGGCTCCGCCGAACTGAAGGAGAGCCGCGCATCCTTTTCCTCTATGAGCAGGCTCATGCCCTGGACGACGCCCCGTATCAGGGCGGCCAGGTCAAAACGCTCCATGCTGAGCTTCTCGTTGCTGAACTCCAGCTGGTTGAGCGTGAGGAGCTTTTTGACCATGTTGTTCATCTTCTGCGCCTCGTCAATAATCACATCGCAGTAGAACGCCCGGCTCTCCTCGTCCCCGGCCACGTTGTCCTTCAGCCCCTCCGCGTAGCCCTGGATCAGGGCGATCGGCGTCTTCAGCTCATGGGAGACACTATTGAGGAACTCCTTCCGCATCTCGTCGATCTGCGTCTTTTTCTCCACATCCTTCGTCAGCTCGACATTTGCCGATTTCAGCTCCGAGATCGTCGCCTCCAGCTCGTCGGACATCCGGTTGAAATTCCGCCCGAGCTCATCGATCTCGTAGCCGGCCTCCCCCGTATACCGGGCGTCAAAATCAAGATTGGCCATCCGGCGGGAAAGCTCCGTGAGCTGCACGATCGGATTCGAAAGCCGCTTCGTCACCAGAAGCATGATAAAGGCCGCTACGATGGTGACGATGATGCCGACGGCAACATAAAAGAGGTTGGAGAGCGCGGCCGCGTTCTCAATGCTCTCCAGCGGCGTCCGGATCAGAAACAAATAGCCGTTGGAAAGCCGGCCCCAGATCTCGAGATAGTTCGTGTGAATGCGGTTATCCGTCGTTTTCTGCAGCGTGTAGGCATCGGTCTCCCGAAGCACGTTGATCTTCTCCCGGTAATAGCCCGTATAGTAGCCAAAAAGGCGGATCGCCAGCTCCTTGCTGTCGCGGCTCGTCGAGATCCCGTCCTGAATGTCGGCGTCCGCCACGAAGATCTCCAGATTGTCCTGAACCGAAAGCTCCATCACCTCCGCGGAAAAGGTCTCATCCGTCTCGTCCGGGTCAAAGCCATTGGCCAGAGATTCGAGAGCCTTAAAGGTCTCCTCCAGCTTCTTCGTTTTCTGGCTCTGGTAAAATGTGCCCAAAAAGAGCTGGCAAATGATGACCGTGATGCCCATGGTCAGGCACATGGCCGCCACAAACGTCACGATCAGCTGCGTGCGAAACGAATGCTTTCCTTTCATGTGTCCTCCCCGGCGTCATCCTTTACGGCTCGAACTTATAACCCATCCCCCAGATGGTTTTGATCAGCTCGCCTTTTTCCCCGAGCTTTGCGCGGAGCTTCTTCACATGCGTATCGATGGTCCGGGCGTCACCGAAATAGTCATAGTTCCAGACGGCATTTAAAATCTTCTCACGCGAAAGCGCGATGCCGGCATTTTCCAGAAAATACGTCAGAAGCTCGAATTCCTTGAAGGAGAGCTCCACCGGAGTGCCGTCGATCGTTACCTGGTGAGCGGATTTGTCCACGCGGATGCCGCCCTTCTCAATGACCTGGCTCTTCTCCCCCTTCCCGGACCGCCGAAGCACCGCGTTCACCCGGGCTACCAGGATTTTCGGGGAAAACGGCTTTGCGATATACTCATCGACGCCGAGCTCAAAGCCCAGAAGCTCGTCCCGCTCGTCCGCCCGGGCGGTCAGCATAATGATCGGCACCTTCGAATACTGGCGGATCTCCTTGAGCACCTGCCACCCGTCCATCTTCGGCATCATCACATCCAGAAGAATCAGCGCGATATCCTTCTGCTCGAAGAAAAGATCCACCGCCTTCTCGCCGTTCTCCGCTTCCAGGACACGGTACCCCTCCCGCTCAAGGAAGTCCTTTACCAGCTTCCGCATCCTGCTCTCATCGTCAACGACCAATACCTTCCAGTTATCCATACCGCGCCTCCTTCCTTTCCTCCGGTCATCCTTGATCCGCGCAGGTTCCCAGGATCCCGGCCGCGGACCTTATGTTCATCGGCCTGATTCTATTCGTCCCGCAAAAACGCCCCTTTTCTTTCACTGCCCATATTCTACCACAACCTGCGGGAAATAGATTTGTAAATATTGTGAAATGAATGGCGGCATGCGCATACTCGACCGGGACTAACCCGCGCCGCCCCGCCGGCCGTCATTTCGCCACGATGTCGATCTCTCCCTCCGATCCTTCGGCCTTTTCCTTCTCCCCGCCCTCAATCGCAACAATCACCTTGTGGGGCAGGCAGACGATGGTCTGTCCGTCGAATTTGATCTTCCCCGTCTTCACGCAGAGCCTGTCCGGGCAGTCCGCGTCCGCAAGAAATGCCTCTCCGTCCGAGATCACAAGCCGATTCATGCCATAGGCCGAATCGATCACATAGGTCCGGTCCTCCGAAAGCGCAAAGCTCTCCGCCCGTTCTCCTTCCCGGTAAACCACCACCTGTGAGCCGCCGCGGCGAAGCGCAAGCATCGCCAGCAAAGCGATGAGTGAGATACCGAGTAGAACCGCCACGAGAATACCATCATTCCTTCTCTTTTTCATAGTACACGAAAAAATACCTTCTGTCAATCAAAGGTGACTTAAAAAACTCACTCCCAGAGAATCCCTCCG
>CACZBB010000002.1 GCA_902779245.1 uncultured Lachnospiraceae bacterium
CGATGGCGTCTTCCACAGAGCCACCATCAAGCAGCAGCGGCTTCGCCTCACGCAACATGTCACGAAGCTCGACGACCAGCCCTTCCTGATCGAGCGTTACATCCTGAAGGAGCTTAAGGGCAGTGCCCGGCTTCCATTGGGCGGAAGAATTTTCAAGATCCGGCTGCGGATACACCTCGCCGCCGTCAAGCACAACAGCCACGGCAGCCTTGACCCGGACGCTTTTCCAGTGGGGGATCTTGTTTCCGCCTGCGTCAACCGCCTCTTCAAAGCGGCATTGGCTCAAGAAGGTCGAATCCTGCGCAGCCTGCTCTGCCCCGGAACCCTCCTCCTTCTGCCGAACATTATCGAGAATCACCCTTTCCGGCGCAAGGCCTGCCGTCTCCGCAATCCGAAGTCTAAGATCCCGGACGGTGAGGCTCGTGCTGAGATTCTTGTAATCATAGGAAGACGTGCTGCCGGAGACGGGATCCTCTACCTGTATCTTCAGGTTTACAACCTGATCACCGCTCGCCATGACCACATATTCCTTGCCGCCGACCGTAACGTCCATCCATTCAGGCGTCGTGAACGCTCGAAGGGACTTGACCATCCACGGTCCATCGCTCTTTTTCTTTACGGTGAAAAGTCCGGCATTGCTGACCTGCGCCTTCGTGACTTCTCCGCGAATCCCCAGGGCGGCGAGAATCGTGCCTAAATCGGCCTCATCGCCGACAGAGAGAGCATATTCCTTTGCGTCATGGCTGAACTCCACGGCATAAAGAGGTGCGTCCGTTTCTTCATCCCCCTCCGCGGCTCTCGCCCACTGCGGGCTAAAGAGGATCCCCGCGATCACAGCCATCATAAGCAGCCAACGCAAGGCCTGTTTCCACACTTTTTGATTCATTTTCCTACCTCCTTATTTTTTTTCAGGCAAAAGCCCAACACCCGCTCCACAGAATCCTGCGCGGCATCACATACTGCATGGCAAAGCCACTGCTCACACCCGAGCCGGACACTGTTCCTAACGCTCCCGGCTCGGGTATCGTCTATAAAGATTATATCACAATAAACCATATAGATGAAACCTTTCCTGCAGAACACGGCTACCTCTCCGTTCCGAAAAATTACTGTGAACGGAGTGAACAGTAACGTCCGGCTCTGGTGTGAACAGTGACTTCTGAAAATCCTCTGTTGCAATTTGCCGTCAAATGGGGTACAGTATATACAAAGATTGTTTTTTTGCCGCCAAAAAAATTGTGCAATTTTCTAACATTTTTCAAGTAAAAGGAGGTATCGCATGAGACAGTGGACTCTGGAGGAGCGTTATCGCGTCCTCAAAAGCCCCGACGAGATTACGGATCTCTACGAGAAGATCAAGGATTCCAAGTATCGTCAGAAATACCACGTGCAGCCGGTGACCGGCCTTTCCAGCGACCCGAACGGCTTTGCCTACTACGAAGGCCGCTGGCACCTCTTCTACCAGTGGTGCCCGTGGGGCGCGGTACACGGCCTCAAGTACTGGTACCACGCTTCCTCCCCGGACCTCGTCCGCTGGGAAAATGAGGGCGTCGGCATCTATCCCGACACCTTCTACGACAACAAGGGGTGCCATTCGGGATCGGCCTTCGCCAAGGGCGACGATCTTTACTTTTTCTACACCGGCAACCACCGCGATGAGAACTGGGTCCGCACGCCGTTCACCTGCGCGGCCAGGATGAACGAGGAGGGAAAGCTCGAAAAGCTGGAGAAGCCGCTGTTCGGCCCGCGTGAGGATTACGCGGAGCACCAGCGCGACCCGAAGATCATCTATGTGCCCGAAAAGAAGAAATATTATATCTTCATCGGCGCGCAGACGCTGGACAAGAAGGGCACGGCCCTGATCTACGAATCCGAGGAGCTTCTTACGGGCTGGAAATTCGCCGGCCAGCTGAAGGTTCCCGGGTATGAGGACTTCGGCGGGATGTGGGAGTGCCCGTGTATCGTGAATATCAGCGGCAAGGATGTCCTGATCTTCTCTCCGCAGTACACCACGCTTCCGGGCCGCGGGAACAGCACGAACCACAATGTCTATTTCATTGGCAAGATGGACTATGACACCTTGACCTTCACGCCGGAGGGCGATTATCAGTATCTGGATTTCGGCTTCGACTTCTACGCCGCCCAGTGCGCGGCCAATGTCGCGGATCCGGACAAGGCGATCCTTGTCGCGTGGATCGGCCTGCCCGACAACCACTATCCGACCGAGGAGGAGGACTGGGAGGGCAGTATGTGTCTGCCGAGAGAGCTCCGGATCGTGGACGGGAAGCTCATCCAGACTCCGGTCGCCGAGATTACGGCGCTTCGCGCGGGCGAGGCGCCGGCGGATGGGACGCTCCCGGATGTCTGCGAGCTGGAAGCCGCCTTCGCGGGCGGCGACGCTTCGCTGGATCTCTTCACGAAGGCCGACGGCTCAGGCGGCTTCACGATCCGCTATGACGACGCGAAGAAGACGCTCACCGTCGACCGTACCGGCATGGACAAGCGTTTCAACGAGAAGGTTTTCGAAACGCTGGAGGTTCCGCTCGACAATCCGCTCAAGAGCATTTCCGTGTTCATCGACCGCAGCTCCGTCGAGCTCTTCATCAACGGCGGCGAGCGCACCTTCACCTCCCACATCTACCCAACCGCTGCCGAGCATCATTACACCGCTTCGGCAAATGCGTCCGTGAAGGTTTACGCGCTCGGCGCGTCCGTCACTGACAAATTCGTGGTATAATCGGGGGTGTCGGGGACGGGACGACTGTCGCCGGCGGCCGGTTCAGGCGCAAAAAACCCGGGATACGGATATCCGTTTCCCGGGTTTCTTTTATTCACAGAGCCGCGTAAGGAAGATAGCTGCCTTCGGCAGCGCGCGGCTCGCGAGAGGGGGGACTTTGCCCTATGCATCGGATACAGGGGATAAAGATTTTTCCTCTGTCTTCTTATGATACGCATAATATTCATGGACAAGATTTTTGCAGCCGAGCTTTTGGATGTCCTCGTAGCGGACATTGAACCTGCCCTTCGTATGCTTCCCGCTCACAAGATACCGTATGCAATCCTGCGCGTAATGGTCGATCTCCCGAAGGCTGCTGTCCGTGTTGATCACGGAGAAAAACCACTGGCTCCAGGTGAAATCGCTGTCCTTCGCGCCCTCGAAAAGCTTCCGGTTAAAGACCCGGATAAATGCTTTCGCGGCAGCTTCACCTTCGGCGCCATTTCGAAGACTCCAGCGCCGAAGCGCCCGGGCCTTCCGCCGCATTTTCTGCTTCATTTTTTTGACGGAGGCCGGCGCGATGTCTACGACGCCTTCCTTTTGGGAAAATCCAAGAAAGACAAAGCCCTCCTCCGGCGGCCGGAACTCCTCCTTATCGGGATTGATCGCAAGGCCTTTTTCCGACAAATGTCTGCGAACGAGCCGCGCATAGGCTTCGGTTTCTTCCCTCGTTCTTCCGAAAAGGATCATGTCGTCCGAATAGCGGGCGTAGGGAACCTTCATGTTCCGGAACCATTCATCCAGATCCTTCAAATACAAGTTCGCGTAGAAGGACGCAAGCGGCGTTCCCGCCATGATGCCCTTCTCCTCCGCAATCTCTTCCCCTTCATACAATACGCGCGGCTCCTCAAGAAGCCCCCTAAGAAACGTAAAAAGCTCCGGATCGTCCGCCGTGACCTCCGCCAGCATCGGCAGGAGCCTGTTAACGGGAATGGAATTGAAATAATTATGAACATCCGCCTTGTAGGAAGACATTTGGCTGATTCCTGGTACCCGGAGGAGTGACCGGAAAGCGTCTTTTGCGCTGCGTCCGGGACGGAAGGAGTAAAGGTTATCGGCAAAAATGCCGTCGAAGCGTCGAAGAAGGAGGTACGTGAGGAATTTGAGAACAATATTTTCTGAACCTGGATAAATATAGACGATCCGTTTTTTCTGCGTGCTGAGCTTGCTGATCACGGCCTTCCGGGGAAGCGGAAACGGCTCCCCGGAAGCCATATGCCGGAGAACCTGAAGATATGCCCGGTCATCGATGAACGACCGAAGCTCCTTCGCGAAAATCTTCGGGCAGGCGAGCGAGGTCTTATAAGCGTAAAATTTTTCCCACGCCGCCGGATCCGCCAGCGAATACAGTAAGGACACGAAGCACCCTCCTCCCTTTTTTCGGGATCATGGAACAATTCCGGGTCAATCATTTTTTCTATGTGATTGCGATATGGCTAATCAGTCGGCAGTCAGACATCTTTTTTCGAGGTTAGTACACGCAATGTACGTCGAGAAAACCAAGCATCTGCTCCGGCCGCCGGGCACTGCCAGAATTTTCGTTTCTGGTCACACGGTGACCAGAAACGAAGGCGTTTTGCAATGAAATCGCCCTGCGGACGATGGCAAAACGCAGGTCAGCGACAAACTATAATTTTATGGTTCATACACAGGCTGATTTATGTCACTGGTCCGTGCCAAACAGCGAGTGTTTGGCACCGACAAACTATAATTATATGGTTCATACACAGGCTGATTTATGTCACTGGTCCGTGCCAAACAGCGAATGTTTGGCACGGGAGTGACTTGTAACGAATTTTCATTACCACATAAAATTCGTGATTGGGCCACAATTCCCGCAGCTTTTTTGTGGGAAGGATGCAAAGCGATTTTACGCCTTCTATCCTTTTGCCCGGCTCTAAGAAAACGGCGGCAGATCTCTGCCGCCGCCCAGAATATGCGGAAGTCACTTGAAGGAGCTCTTCCGCGCGGGGAAGGCTGCTGAACGCTTTCCCCGAAAACAAAAGAAGAAACCATTAAATTCAGGATAATTCCTGAATGTACGAGATCGTACACGGGCCGGCTGCCTGCGAAGCCAATACGGAATAGCTCCTGGTCTTTTCCGATAAGCCGCGTGCCGCCAAAGCAGACACCTTGTGCGGCTTATAATAAAGCAGCCCGTGCCGGACCCGCCGCAGGCGCAAAGCGTTCTTCTCTGTTTTCCGAGATTTCCTGCAAAAAACCTGTGACAAAAGACTTTTGGTTCCCGATCACGGCGTATCCGAAAGCGGCTTATGTAAAATTCCCCTGTCCCGAAAGCGCATATCTCGTCCGCTCGGTGACATACCTTTTCGTATTCCACCAGCCTTCATGATCATAATAATACCGCAGATACGGCGTCCCCATCCTCCGGCATTCGTTCCGGCGCCGACTGGCCGCCGTCGACTGCGAAAGCACCTCGACGACCAGCGCCCGCTTCCCGTCTTTCCAGAACGTGAACACCCTCGCCGGCCGGCTAAAGCCGCCATTTTCCTCGATGATCTCGTACTCCGGGAACTCCTCCCGGAACACCTCCCGAAAATAACGGTCATAGGGCTTATGGGAATTGAACTGGTTCGGCTCCTTCGGCATTTTCGTTCCCCAGGAGACGCCAAAGGGCGCTTCCTGCGGACCGATGTATGCAGCGAAACCTCCCTCCAGAGGCTTATAGCCCTGAGCGACGGTATTCGTCGCCCGGCCGCCATCCCCCGCGGGCGTCTGCCCGATAATCGAGCCGGCGGCTCCGGCCGGTTTTGTGCCGTAGGCCTGCCCGCTTCCCGTAATGGAGGGTCTTCCGGATACCGCTTTGAATGCCTGCGCGATTTCGGCAAAGGCAGTACCTTCGCCATCCGGCTTTTTCTCCATCTTTTCCTTCGCTTCCTTTGCCAGCCCGTCAATCAGCTCCGACGCGTCCGCATCGCTTTTACTGGCAAGCAAATCAAACAATCCAGAAAGCAGCTTCATTTCATTCACCTCTACTTATAATATGTTCCTCGGATTTCGAGCGTTGACGTATCTTTCCGTTCCCGGATATTCTTTAAGACCAAAGCATCACGGCCGCCAGGGTTTGAATCCCTTTTCCTTTTCGCAAAAAGCCGCGCGATAAGAGCGGAGAGGAGAAAACCGGTCAGGTATCCGGCCATGTCGATCAGGCAATCCCAAAAGCTTCCGCCTCTCCCGGGCACAAACAGCTGAATCGTTTCATCGACCAACGGAACGGAGATCAGAAAAACCAGGCGAAGAAGCCAGGCGCCGGAGCTGACGCTCCTTCCCGTGGTGATCCGGATCAGCACGCCGAGTCCTGCATACTCTGTAAAGTGCGCAAGCTTCCGGATCACATGATGTAAGACATCCGGATTGAGCTTCAGGCCCCATTTTTGAAGAAGACTGTAAATTGCCTCGCTGATGGATCCGGAAAGCTCCCCGGAGGTCTGGCCGTTCGCGATTGAATTTGAAAAGATAAACGCGATGTACACCGCGACCAGAATCCATAGCCACCGTGTCTTTCCCTTCCGCATGTGCAAACCTCCCTTCACGCTTCTATCATAGCAGAAGCAGCCGACTCTGAAAAGAGTCGGCCGCGAATCTTCCGAGATATTTTCTTAATATCCTCTTCTGCGATTGTTGTCATAATACCAGTCGTCCTCGGGATCGTCCGCTTCCGCGGCCCGGCGCTCATCCTCTTCCTGACGTTCCAGCTCCTCCTGGGACGGCTCGTCCCGGCCAAACAGCCAGTCAAAGAATCCCGGCCTGTCGTCTTCGTCTCTTTCCTCCCGCAGATCCGGAACGGGCGTCGGCGTCAGGGTCGGCGTTGGCGTCATCGTCGGTGTCGGCGTTGCCCGGTAGCTGTGGAGAAGGCACATCTGCCCGTTCTCCCCATAAGATTCCGGAAGGACATAGGGAGCATCCTCCGTGCCCTCCGTCGCGCTTTTCAGATAAACCCGTGTGTATGTGGACGGACAGAGAACCTCGCCCTTTTCCCCGTTCGTCCGCCAGCCGGTAAAGAACGACCAGACCCACTCGTCCTCCTCGTGAACCGCTGCCTTCTGGTGCGTGTGGGCACAGATCTCCACCTTAACGTGGCAATCACAGGTCTCCTTCGGCTGGGTCCCGGGAACAAAATATTCTTCCACGATCATGTTGCCCTGAACGGTCTGATCGCAAAGACCCTCCACCGCAATCTTTCCGCATTTAGCGCAGATTTTCACCTTCACCAGACGTCCTTCACCGTTGAAATCTTTGTCCGAAAGCCCCGTGTGAGCCTCCTGCATGATCTCCCGCCAGAGTACCTTCGCATAGCTGCTGTCGCTCTGACCGGAATTATCGTCATTTCCTCCCCAGACGCCGCAGGTTAGGTAAGGCGTATAGCCGATGAACCAGGCATCGCGGATCTGGGAGGTCGTGCCGCTCTTTCCGGCGGCTGACATGTCGGTCAGCCGCGCCTCCATGCCCGTGCCGCCATCCACCACATCCTCCATCGCCGCTGTCAGCAGCGCGGAGGTATTGGCGGATACGGCCTGCCAGGATGTCTGCTCTTTTTCGAGAAGCACGCTTCCGTCCGGATTCAGGATCCTCGTGTAATAAATCGGTTCCCGGTATTCGCCGCCCCTCGCGAGCGTACTGTAAGCGGCAGTCATTTCGAGATTCGTAACCCCGCCGTACATACCGCCCAGCGCGAGAGCCTCCACCATATCCTCATCGCACAGCGTCGAGATGCCGAAGCGCTTCAGGCTCTCCGCCACATTTTCCATACCTTCTTTTTGGAAGCATTTAAGAGCGATAATATTCCCGGAACGGACAATGGCGCTGTGTACGGTACTCATGCCCAGATAGCGCCCGTCGGAGTTTACGATCTTGTCGCCGTTGCTGTAGGTGCTCGGCGCGTCGTCAACGGTGGTTCCAAGCGTGATCACGCCGTCCTCGAGACCTGCCGCGTATTCGCCGATGATCTTGATGGTCGAGCCGGGCTGCCGGACGGAGCTGATGGCTCGGTTAAAGAGAAGACTTCCCTCTTTTTTGCCGCGGCCTCCGATCATCGCCCGGATCTGCCCCGTGGCATTGTCCATCAGCACCAGAGAGATCTGGGAATCTCCCGGAATCAGGTCGTCTCTCGCCGCGATTTTCTGACAAATGTCTTGCAGCCGGGCGTCCTCGGTGGATTCGATCGTGAGTCCTCCCCGGTAAAGCTTGTCCCAGGCTTCCTCCTCGGTCATGCCGAGCCTTTCCCTTAAGTCGGAAATGATGGCTGTCACCATCGCGTCCTCGAAGTAGGTGAAGGTTTTCTGGGAACGTTCTCCGCTGCTGACGGTCGCGATTCGCTCATAAACCGGATCGGCCAGAGCTTCATCCCGCTGAGCCTCGTTGATGTAGCCAAGCTCCAGCATTTTTTCGAGAACCAGCTTCCGCCGCCACTCATTTTCTTCCGGGTGCGAAAGCGGATTAAACGTCGTCGGATTCTTGGGAATCGCCGCGAGTGCCGCGCTCTCCGAGAGTGTCAGCTCGGAAACATCCTTATCAAAATAATATTTCGCGGCAGTCTCCACGCCCCAGTTTCCGCCGCCGAGGTTAATGGTGTTCAGATAGTTCTCAAGGATCCAGTTTTTGTCAACCTTCCGTTCCAGGCTCCAGGCCATCGACTGTTCCTGAATCTTGCGTTCAATCTTGTCGAGGAAGGTTTTTTCCTCGGTCCAGCCCGTCAGCACATTATTTTTGATGAGCTGCTGGGTGATGGTGCTGGCGCCCTGACTGAAGCTTCCCGACGTGATTCCCTTGACCAGAGCGCGCCCAATGCCCAGGAAATCCACGCCGTGGTGCTGGTAAAACCGCTCGTCTTCAATCGCGACAAATGCCCTTTGGATGTTTACGGGTATCTCGGAGAGCTTCACGTAGACCCGGTTCGACTCCTGGCCGCTCAGCGTGAGGACAATATCCCCCTTGGTATCAAGAACCGTAGAGCGATAGTACTGCGGCTGAACATCCAGAATATCGAGCTTCGGCGCGCGGGAGGCACAGATCAGATAGAAAACGCTGAAGCCGAGCGCTCCTACAAGGATAAGCGTAAGAAAAACGGCAAATGTCCGCCGAACGCCTCTGAGGATCCGGCGGCCGCGGGAGGGCTTCCGGGGCGGCGGGTCTTCAGAATCTTCTTCCAGGATGTCGCCGTCCTCAAGATATCCGGCAAATGACTCACCGTACACCTCCTCCCCGTAATACGGCGCCCCGTATGCGGCTCCCTCCTGCGATTGGAAGTTCCCAAAGTCTCCGCCATAAGCCGGGTCATAGCCCGGATCCAGGCCGTACGGAGGGATATTTCCCTGATTTTCATCGTATGCCTGGCCGCAGCCCGGGTTTTCACCGTACGGATAACCCTCGTCCGGGTTTCCGATGTACGGACGGCCATCGTCCGGGGTTTCGCCGTACGGCTGATCATAACCCGGATTTTCGCCGTATGCCTGGCCATAATCCGGGGTTTCGCCGTACGGCTGATCATAACCCGGATTTTCACCGTATGACTGGCCATAACCCGGGGTTTCGCCGTACGGCTGATCATAACCCGGATTTTCGCCGTATGACTGGCCATAACCCGGGGGTTCGCCGTACGGCTGATCATAACCCGGATTTTCACCGTACGGCTGGCCATCGTCCGGGTTTCCAATGATCGGCTGGCTGCTATTTACATTTTCTTCTTTGTGTTTCGGATCCTCCGATGTATAACGGTTTTCCTCCGAATTGACTGCATTTGTCTGTTCATTTCCCGGAACCACCGGCCCGGGTTCCGGGCAGAAGCCCTCGTTAGGGTTCACATTTTTCTTCTTTCTTCTCATGCTTCACCCCTTTCGCAAAAAAAATGTGGTATGCGACCTCTCGAACAACCGGCCTTTCCTGTCCAAGGCCCTGATAAACTTTCAGCAATCAGGCAAAGCATAACAAAAGATTGTGAGCAAATCATGTTCACAAAATTTCGTAAATCTTAAAACTTTACACAAAACCATCGGTCCTTTGTTAAGCGTTCGTTCAGAAACCGGCAGGCAAAGCAAACAGTCTGTAACAAACAATTGCTGCTTCCGGGTCGGCAGCTCCGGGCTTTGAGCGACAAAGCCATGTTTTTATACGCTCTTTGAAAAATGCCGCGCAGTCTCCCGCGCGGCAAAGGTCTTTTTACTTTTTTACATGCAGAACATCCAGCGGCCTCCGCAGAGCATGCAGAGAGCATTGGCCATGCACAGGCTCAGGCACAGAGAGCCATTCTGGCCACCCATTCCGAAGCCATAGTTCTGATTTCTCTGAGCATAGAAGGTTCCCCCGTTTCGCAGCCGCTGCAGGAACGAAGCATACGTCTGGTTATCCGGCTCAAGATCCGTCGCCTGCTGTGCATACTGCATCGCACGCACATTATCGCCGACGCCCTGACTTGCCATACCGGCATAATAATACCAACGCGCGCCGCGGGAGGTCTCCGGCATACCGTTCAGAGCATTCAGCGCTTCCTGATAATAGCCGTTATTGATATAATTTCTCGCCGCCCGCTCCTCGTTGCTTTCACCGGCCGTCTCCTCCGCCCGCCGCTGGTCGGAATATCTCTGCCATTGGTTAAAAAAATCACCAAATGCGCCATAACCGCGGTAATCGGCATAGCCTCTTTGCTGCTGGTAATCGCCGTCACGGCTCTCGTCATAGGGCTGACGAGAACCTCCATAAGCCTGCCCATAGCCTCCGGATGACCCGTAAGGACTTGTCCCCTTTTCCCTTGCATCGACAATCTGACGATAGGCTTCCTGGACTTCCTTAAACTTTTCTTCCGCGTACGCGGCATTATTCGGATTCTGGTCGGGATGCCACTGTTTACTGAGATCCCGATAAGCTTTCTTTAACTCTGCGTCGGTAGCTGTCGGCGAAATGCCAAGCACCTTGTATGGATCCGCAATCATCCAATCCTCCCTGACTGACCCTCTTGCTGTATTTTACACACAGTCTCTATCTTAACGGAAAATGCCGGATTTTGCACGTCTTTTCTTAAGAATTTGACAAATATCCGTCTTCGGCCTTTTCTTTTGCGTTTTCTCGTTTCGTCTTCACGATTTGATAGCGCTTCCAGACACCGGAATACAGGATATTCCGCAGGATCTCGACATCCGTAAGAATCGGCAGCCGCTCGAATTCACGAGCCGCATCTGAAATCATCAGGGTCAGCGTATTTTCTACGAGCGCGTCAAAATCCAGGCGTCCGAGATAGGGTGTCCACGGATTATAAGCCTTCTTTTTCCGGTCTTTTTCCAGATCCTCATAGGCATCCATCAGGTAAACAAATTTACCAAGATAATAACCGCAGCAGCGGAGGACATCGGCCCACTCATCCTCCTGCATGACAAAAATCTCACCCAACATGCGTCCGGTATAACCAGAGATCGTGTCGAGATCATATTTCCCGGCTTCCTCGGCCTTCGAAAGCGCCTCGCAGCCCTGCCGAATCGCTCCGGCCTGCCGGGGATATTGCTCTGCTACCTTCCGGGCGGCCTTATTCAGGATACCGGCTGCCGACTTTGCCTTGATCGTCCCCTCATCCGCCACATCATCAAGCGCCTTGTAATAATACAAAAGCACGGTCATATCGGCGGCATAGTTCGCGATCTCCCCGGTAAGCATTTCGCGAGGCTTTACCATATGCACCGCGCAGCGGTGCCTTTCGTTCTTTAGCGGCTTCTCATAAAGACCGCTTAACAGAATATAAAGGAAAGTCATGTCGTACGTCAAAAGAAGCCGTCCGGAGACTCCGTGACGGCCCAGGGAGCGGCAGAGTCCACAATAGTAGCTGCGATACCGCTTAAACTCCCGGATCCTCAGTTCTTCTTCATTGACCATTACATATCCGAACAAGGCTGCTCTCCTTTATGCTTACTGCGCCGTTATATGTGTCAAATCTCCGAGTTCTGTCTGTCCGCCATCACACCTTCGTCTCAAACTGGCGGCCGCATTTGGAGCAGGTGACCCGGATACGCCCCTTACCTTTGGGAGCGCGAAGCTCCTGCCCACAGCCTGGGCAGCGAAAATGTGTGTAGGTCTTTCGATCGTCGAACCGGCTGCGGCGCACACGGAAGAAGCGTCCGATCCTGCCGGTCAGTGAAAGAAATCTTTCATTCTCCCGCGCCCGGGCCGTATAATTTCTGGAAAGCATCCGAAACCAGAGATAGAAAAACAGTGCCCAGACCAGGATCTGAAGCGGCCAGAACCGAAGGAACATGGAAAGGACCAAAAGAACGATCAGCGCCATGCTGAGAAAAAGACCAAGTTGGTCCGACCCGTACCTCCCTGTCATAAAACGGCGAAAACCGTCGCCGATTCTCTGAAAGACATTCCTCATTCGCTGCCTCCTGCAAGTTTTAACTAAGTCCAAAAAACTTTCTCCACTATAGTATAAAAGAAAGCCAACTTCAACGAAGTTGGGCTTTCTTTCATAAAAGTTTTATAGTTCTCTGGTTTGTTTATATCTGGGCCATTTTATTTCATCGGCCCGCAGCCAGACAGCGACGCGCAGCTAGTCCTTTAGGTCGAGTGTCTGGCTCGGGTGTGAACCGTAACGTTTTATACATGCTTAAGATGTGCCGATCTGCGAAGCCTGCCGGTTTCTTCATTATCGGCGTTCGGCATGATTGCCGTATCCTTACCCTACGGACAGCGGAACATAATGATTGCCGGGGCTGTAATAATTTTTGCCCCCATAGCTCTTTCGGGCGACAATGTAGAACCAGTATTCCGTTCCCCAGGCAGGTTTAAACGATTTTCCATTTACCTTCATAATCGTCCCGGATGTCGCTCCGGTGGAGGTGTACGAAGCTTTATACATCTTCTTCCAGCCATTTTTATAGAGATAGATGTCATAGCCGTCCACGCCCTTCATCTCCGACCAGGTGACATTGATCCGGCCATCGGGCAAGCCCGCATTGATGATCATCGGATCACTCATAATCGGCACCCAATCCGACCATTCCCCATAAAAGTATTTCGTTCCTTCCCGGTTCGTGATTTTGCAATACGAACGAGCCTTCCCCAGATAATAACCGGTATTGGTAATATTCTTCAGACGTACGCCATTCGTAGTTACCTTTCCCGAGGCTTTCTTCTTCCCGCCCGACGTTTTGACATAATACTGGTATCCGTAGTTTTTTGAATACGGATTCACTGCTGTCCACTTGAAGACAACCTGCCTCTCCTCAAGGTCCGCCGAAGTCACCAACAGATTTGAGATCTTCCCCGGAAGCGTAATGACACTGATCGGTGTCTCCAGATAGTTCGTAACGTCCCTGGATTGGATCTCGTCGTTCTGGTTTACAAAATTAACGCCGACTTTTATCTGAAAATAATACTTTTTTTTCGAGGCAAGTCCCGTGATCTTTCTCTTTGTCGCTGAGGCGGAAAGCTTCTTGCCGTACTGCTGAAGCTTATCTGCGCTGGTTCCGTAATAGACTTTATAGCCGGTTACGACGGCTTTTACATTTTCAAACGGATAGCTTGGCCGGTCCCAGCGGATCGTCACCGAATTCTCGGTAATTTCCGCGATATCCACGAGCCCGATATCTGCCCTGACGGGGTGTGCGGGCGAAAAAACGAACAAAAAAACCAGAGTCAACGCGGTCAAAACAAACAAAAGGCATTTTTTCATAGTATCGATTCCTTTTTCCGTCAGATATTGCTTCGCGCCGCAGTCTTCAGAGCGATTTCCATCATTTCATGGAAGCTGTCCTGACGCTCAACGGCCGACAGGGACTCTCCGGTAAACACATGATCAGATATCGTCAGGATCGACAAAGCTTTCTTATGCGCATACATGGCTTCCAGATAAAGACCCGCAGTCTCCATTTCCACACAGAGCTGTCCCATATCCTTGGCCTTCTGATTGGCAATGCCCGTCGGATGGTAGAAAAAGTCCGAAGTATAGACACTTCCCACATCCGCATGAACGCCCATCTCCTCAGCAGCCTCCACCGCATGACGCAGCAGATCATAGTCCGCACAGGGAGCCAGCGTGCCGACAAAATCAAACGCATGGACGATATTGGAATTCGTGGATGCCGTCATGGCAATAACCACGTCCCGGACATGGACACGCTCATCCAGCCCGCCGGCGGAACCGACGCGGATGATCGCCTCTACACCAAAAAAGTTGAACAGTTCATGGATATAAAGCCCGATGGAAGGAATGCCCATGCCGGATCCCATAATGGAAATCTCTTTTCCTTCATAGATGCCGGTATATCCAAGCATATTGCGCGTATCGTTAAACAGCACGGGATTCTCAAGATAGTGCTCCGCAATATACTTGGCGCGGAGCGGATCACCGGGCATCAGGACAACCTTGGCAATATGTGTTCCTTCCTTAAGCGAAATGCAGGCTGACGGGGATTCTTTCATCATTTTACTGCCTCCTTCTTTTCAAAACTCATTTGAACTTATTTTCCGGCTTTTTTGTCTTGCTTACTTTGACCTTTTTATCCAAACAGCTTCTTCAGGTTTACGTCAAATGGCGGATAAACGATTCCGCGGTCGGTGACGATGGCCGTAAGCAGCGAGTGATCCGTGACATCAAAGGACGGATTAAAACATTTTACACCTTCGAGAGCCATGGGTTTCTCGTACCACATGGTCCGGATCTCATCCTGGTCCCGAAGCTCGATCTTGATGTCCTCCCCGCTCGCACAGTTCATATCCACCGTCGATGCCGGCCCGAGCGTATAGAACGGGATTCCGTAATGCTTTGCAAGAATCGCCACCCCCGAGGTTCCGATCTTGTTCGCAAAATCGCCGTTAGCTGCGACACGGTCACAGCCGACAAATACCGCCTGTACCCAGCCATTTTTCATAACCATGCTCGCCATGTTGTCGCAGATCAGCGTCACATCGATTCCGGCTTTGTGAAGCTCATACGAAGTCAGGCGCGCGCCCTGAAGCAATGGGCGCGTCTCATCGGAAAAGACCTTAAAACGAATGCCCTTTTCTTTTCCAAGGAAAACCGGCGCCGTCGCCGTGCCATAAGCTCCGCAGGCCAGCGGGCCGGCGTTGCAGTGCGTCAGAATCCCGTCGCCATCCTTGACAAGCGTAAGGCCATATTCCGCGATCCTGCGGCTCATCTCGGAATTCTCCATATGTATCGCGATGGAACGCAGACGAAGCGCCTCCACGATCTCTGCCACCGGCTCCATCTCGTGAAGCCCGAGCTCCGCGAGCATTTTCCGAACCGCCCATGAAAGATTGACCGCGGTTGGACGGGAAGAAACAAGATACTGCCCTTCCTCAAACATTTCCCGGAAGAAGGTCTCCTTCTCCAGACCAGCCTTCGAAAGCGCCCGTACGTACATCCCGTAGGCGGCAAAAATACCAATCATGGGCGCTCCGCGGACCGCCAGACTCTTGATGGCCCGGTACATATCCTCCAGCTCCGTGATTTCCAGAAATACCTCCTCATTTGGCAGTCGTGTCTGGTCGATGATCACGACTTTTTTCTGATCCTCGGACAGATGTGCGCTGTCACGGAGCAGATCCTTTTCCGAAAACTGCATCTTATTATTCTCCTTTCCTAAAGCACTTCCTGATCAAAGTCCGTGTGTCATTGCACACGGTTCAGGAACCGTTTCATGCCGAGGTTTCCCATCGCCGATACCTGGGCTGTTTTATTTCTCCTGCCCGCCGCCGGCCAGCGACGCGCAGCTAATCTTTTAGGCAAGTGTCCGGCTCGGGCGTGCATCATAACGGACATCTCACATTGCCGGCGCAGGCGCTTCCGGACCGGCCGCATTAAATTGCCATACCTTCAAACTGCGCGTTATAGAGCCGCGCGTAAAAGCCTCCGGCCGCAAGCAGCTCATCGTGATTCCCTTGCTCAACGATATGCCCGTCGCGCATGACCAGTATGACATCCGCCTCCCGTATCGTGGAAAGCCGATGCGCAACGATAAAGCTTGTCCGTCCCTGCATCATACGGGCGAATGCCTCCTGGATCTTCATTTCCGTCCGTGTGTCAATGCTGGATGTCGCCTCATCGAGAATCAGCATCGGCGGAAGCGAAAGCATGACACGCGCAATACACAAAAGCTGTTTCTCGCCCTGTGAAAGCTGCCCGCCATCCTCGGCGATCACAGTATCATACCCGTTCGGAAGCCGGCAGATAAACCCATGGGCACGAGCTTCCTTCGCGGCTGCAACGATCTGTTCCCGGCCGGCATCCGGGCAGCCATAGGCAATGTTCTCCGCAATCGTTCCGGCCTTAAGCCAGGTATCCTGCAGAACCATTCCGTACGATGCGCGAAGCGATCGTCTTTGCACATCACGGATATCGACCCCGGAAACCCGGATGCTTCCCTTATTCACGTCATAAAACCGCATCAAAAGATTGATCAGCGTTGTTTTCCCGCAGCCCGTCGGCCCGACAATCGCTACCCGCTGCCCCGGCCTGACCTCAAGGCTGAACCGCTCGATAAGCGGCGTTTCCGGCACATAACGGAAAGCTACATTCGTAAGCGCAACGTGTCCGTCCAGAATTATCGCCGGAACGTTCCCATTCGGATCAGAAACAGGAGAGCTCCCGCCAGAGCCGGCCGGCAAGACCTGCCCTTCCGGATGCCCGGCGAAAACACGCGCATCCGCCTTGTCCGGAACCTCTTCCTCCGCATCCAAAAACTCAAATATTCTTGACGCACATGCCAGCGCATTCTGCATTTCCGTGATCACACCGGAGATCTCATTAAACGGCTTCGTATACTGATTTGCATAGGAAAGAAATATTGACAGTCTGCCGACTGTAATGGATCCGCCCAAAATCGCGTTAAGGGATCCGGCCAAAACGACTCCCGCATAAACGACACTGTTTACGAATCGTGTGGAAGGATTTGTAAGGCTCGAATAGAAGGTCGCCTTCAGGGCTCTTTTCTCCAGTTCTTCATCCACCTGTTCAAAGGCCGCCTGGCTTTTTTCTTCCCAGCCAAAAGCATGGATCACCTTCATGCCGTCAATATGCTCGCTCACCAGCGCCGTCTCCCCGCCTCTCGCCTCGCTCTGGTCATGAAAATACCGAAACGTTTTTTTCGCGATAAAAGCCGCAACCAGAAGGGAGAGCGGTGTCACGCAGATCACCACAAGCGCGATTACCCAGTTGACCACGAGCATGAAAAAGAGCGTTCCAACAATCGTCAGGATGCCCGAGAAAAACTGCGTAAAGCCCATCAGCAGCCCGTCCGAAAGAAGCTCAACATCCGCGATCACTCTGCTCACAAGATCTCCCGTCGGATGCGTATCAAGATAAGAGAGCGGTAAATGCCCGATCTTCTCCATACACCGGTCGCGCAGATCTCGCGCTACATGGAAGGCCGCCCGGTTGTTGCAGATGCCAAGGATCCACTGTGCAAATGCCGAAAGGCCGATATACAACCCGATCAGCAGAAGGATTTTTCCGATCATCGGAAAATTCACGCCGCTCTTACCCAGCATTTGATCAATGGCTCGGCCGGTCTCGATGGGTATGAGAAGCTGGCCGGCTACCGAAACCGCCGCGGCAAGGAGACTGACGGCGATATATAAACGATACGGCCGGAGCGTTCCAAGAAGTCGCTTAAATGCCGCGCGTTGCTCCTTTCGGGGAAGGCGCTTCCTGTTATTCTTCGTCATCCCGCCGCCCCCGCTTTCCGAAACTGGCTCATATAGATATCCCTGTAAATACCGTCTGCACGCAAGAGTTCCTGATGGGTGCCGTGCTCGGCGATCCGCCCTTCATCAAGGACAAGGATCTCGTCACAAGCCATTACACTGCTCGCCCTCTGACTCACGATAAAGACCGTCCGATTTCCGGGCAGTTCCCGAAGGGCCTTTCTGAGAGCGGCATCCGTTGCATAGTCCAGGGCACTTGCCGCATCGTCAAGAATCAGAATTTGGGGCTGAGCAATCAAAGCCCGCGCAATGGTAAGCCGCTGTTTCTGTCCGCCGGAAAAATTACGTCCGCCCTGTTCGACCGGCTCATCGAGCCCGCGGGCTTTATGCTTAACGATCTCATCTGCCTGCGCCGCCCGGAGAGCCTCCCAAAGCTCCTCGTCCGTCGCATCCGGCCGTCCCATAATAAGATTCGAACGGATCGTACCGGAAAACAGCTGTGCTTTTTGCAGAACCACGGCAACACATCCGTGAAGGGCCTTCTTCTCATACTCGCGTACATCTCGTCCAAATACTCTCACCGAGCCTTTGCTTGCATCATAAAAACGCGGTATAAGGTTGACCAGCGATGATTTCCCACTGCCCGTGCCGCCGATCACGCCGATCGAAGACCCGATCTTTGCCGAGAAGTGAATATCCGAAAGACTCTCCGCGCCCGCGCCGGGATAGGTCAGCGAAACATGGTCGAAGACCACCGCCGGTACATTTACCGGAACCCCGTCCGGATCCGGAAGTGCTCTTCCATACTGCATGACCGGCTTTCGATCTATAACGCCCTGAACGCGGTCCGCTGAAGCAAGGGCACGGGTGACGGTCACAATCAGATTTGCCAGCTTCACAAGCTCGATCAGGATCTGACTCAGATAATTGACAAGGGCAACGACATTTCCCTGCGCCAGATTCCCAAGCTGGATCTCCGCCGCCCCTGTCTTTAGTATCGCAATCAGCGCAAGGTTCACAAGCACAAAGGTCATCGGGTTCATAAGAGCCGAGATCCTGCCTGCCACAAGCTGCTTTTGGGTAAGCAGATGGTTCCGTGAGCGAAAAATCTCCGTCTCGCTCTTTTCACGCCCGAACGCCCGTACCACACGGACGCCCGTGAGGTTTTCCCGTACCTGCGTCGTCACGCCGTCCAGCGCCTCCTGAGTCCTTCGATAGCGCGGACGGGTAAGCTTCATGATCCCGAAAATAACCAGGGAAAGGAGCGGCACGGCAATCAGTAAACAGACCGCGGCGGGAATACTGATGGTGAACGCCATGATTACGCTTCCGAACACGATAAAAGGTGATCGCAGGAAGAGCCTCAGAAACAGATTGATCCCGTTCTGCACCTGATTAATGTCACTGGTCATGCGCGTAATCAGTGTTCCGGTGCCAAGCGCGTCCAATTCCCCGAATCCGAAGGACTCAATGTGGCGGAACAGACCCTTACGCATCGAAGCTGACGCGCCGATCGCGGCCTTCGCCGCGAAATATTGCGCTGTAATGCTGGCCGCGAGACCAAAAATCCCCAAAAGGATCAGGAGACCCGTACGTATCCAGATATATTCTGCATTTCCGCCGGCAATTCCATTGTTGATGATATCCGCCGTCACCAGAGGAACAAAAAGATCAAAAAACGCCTCCAGCATTTTCAGCGCCGGCGCAAGGATCGCCTCCTTCCGGTAGATTTTCAGATTCTCAAGAAGAAATCGCACCGCAGTTCTCCTTTCAGCCTTCTTCCCAGCCGCTCGTAAGTCATCCGTTCAGCCCCGCAGGCCGTGCCCGACCTCTTCATCTGCGGACATTTCCTGACCGGCCGCTCGTAAGTCATCCGTTCAGCCCCGCAGGCCGTGCCGGACTCGGTGTGAATCATAACGGACTGCTTCCTGTCTACGCGCTCCGAAACGTTTTTCCGGTGGCGCGCAAGATGCGCATACAGGTTTACTCTAAAAGTACCATCGCCCGAAGGGCGATTAAATTCTGGGATGCCGGACGCCTTAGCGTGCAGATAACAGTCCAGTGGACTGTTATCTGTATGCGACGCCTTAGCGTGCAGATAACAGTCCAGTGGACTGTTATCTGTATGCGCACCGAGACTTTTATTGCTGGTGATGCGTAAGATGCGCATGACGGTTTACTCCAAAAGCAACGCAAAGGTCAGATATGTGCAGACCACACCCGTAAGGGTGAGCAGAATCGGGATTTTCTCGGCATACAGCAAGCCGAAAAACTCACGCAAAAACGCGTTCGGGAAGAAATATCCTTTTGTCTTTGCCGACATCCCCTCCGCGTAAAGATTATTTTCCTTCGAGAGGACATAACTGCGGAAAACATGGTAATTCGTCGTGGAAAATGCCACGCGCGCGTTTTTGTCCGCGGCAAGAATCAGCTTTTTGGAATTTCGAATATTCTGAAACGTATTTTCTGACTTGTGTTCCGGCAGGATCCGTTCATCGGGCACGCCCTGCGCAAGAAGGTACTGCCGCATGCTTTCCGCCTCCGAAGTCGGCTCATCCTTCCCCTGACCGCCGGATGGCACAAAAACAGCGTGCTTTCCCGTCTTTTGATACTGTTTCTTTTCAAATGCCAGCGCACGGTCAACTCTTCCCTTCAGGATCGGCGTCGGCGTACCATCCTTACGGATATGACACCCCAGAATGATGATATAATCCTTGTCTAACATCGGCCGGTGCTTTTGCGCAAAGTATGCGCTCAGGACCGTCGTGACAAGTAAAAAGAAGGCAAAATTCATGATCACCGCAACAGATGTCTGCATTGCTTTCAGCTTCCGGACTTCCTCCAAGCTCCCGGAAAAATCCCTGCCAAAATAACCGTAAAGCGCAAGGGCACCGATCCAGGCGACCGCTATGAGAATACCAAGAAGATTTTTCGGTCGAAAACCTTCATGTCGGATCAGCTGAATATTGCTGATGGCAACCGCCAGCGCACCGATCAGCATAATCGGAGAAATAATGATTGTCGAAAACAAAACACCGTCGACCAATCGCTGAAACAAGGTAAACCCCGGATACTGCAGGTCTTCAAAGATGTAGAAGACCATAATCAAAAACTGGCAGGTCGCATACAGGGACAGACCGCCGTTAACCACCATGCGATAGCTGAACAATGCCCGGCGCTGCAGATGAACGGAAATATACCCGGTGGTAACCGCAAAGATTCCTAAAAAAAAGATCACGGCAAAGGTCAGCGCCTCACATCCCTCAAAATAGCCATCGGATCGGACGATCATGGTCTTTCCGAAATAGGGGACCATACGAAGAAGCCACATATTTCGCAGATCCGCCTCTTCTGCATCAAAAGAAACTACGGTCTTGCCAAACTGATTCGAGTCGACCCGAAGATACGTCTCCCCGTTTTCGATCTTTATGCTTCCATAATAAGCATATCTGGAAAAACCGTCGGCATCCTCCGGCCCGGCTCCATTTCCCGGCATAGGCACCGGCTTTCCTGTCGCGTCCCACAAAGATTTCTTCTCTCCCGTATCCCAATCTTCCAGAGAAAGATGTTCTTTCAGGTCTTTTTCCGCCGTTTCTATCGATTCCGGATTGTTGAGCGGCATGTGCAGCCACAGGCTTCCCGTTCGGGATCGAATATAGATTGTGGTTCCGACGATCAGTACCACCGCCAGAATTATCAGCATCACATACAGTGAAACCATATGTTTATTTCGCTGCCAGGCGTCGTTTCGGGTATCAACCATTTTTTTTCGTTTTTTCTTCTCTGCCATCCGCTGCCTCCGGGTAATGCAAGTGCCCATGGATTCTGCCTGATGCTTTTTCTTTCCGGCCGCACCGCGGCCAAATCATTCATCAGCCATCGGTTGAAACGGGAAGAGTTTAAGCCCGCAAGCTTTCAAAGCCGCCTTCGCATATCTTATATAGCATACCACTGAACCCCGTTTCCGTCCAACAAAAAAAGCAAATCCCGGAAAATCATTTCTGCCGTACAGGCATATTCACCGCGCGGCCCTCCAGCGGCACAGCCCATTTACTCCTCCAGGTCATCCAGAATTCTCTGTGCGGCGCGTCCTCTGGAAATTCCCGCGTCCATCGCCTGTTTGCCGATCAGCCGATGAGCCTCATCCTCCGTCATATGTTTTCTCTCAACGAGAAGAAACTTAGCCCGGCTTACGACCTTAAACTCCTCCAGCTTTTCTTCCGCTTTCCGAATCTTCTTTTCCAGAAGGTGCAGCTTGTTTTGCGTTGCCAGAAGAAAACGGATCGCCTTATCCATTCTCCGCAGGGTAAAGGGTTTGGCAAGGGCAAGTACTCCGAGATCTGCCACCTGCTCGGTCACCTCCTCGTACACATCCTTCGGAACCACAAGAAGAACCGAGGCCTGACTCTGCTCGGCCACGTCAAAGACAACCTCCAGCCCGGTCTCATCCGGAAGCGGCGCATTGATCAGGACAAGGTCATAATACCGTTCCAGGATACGCCTTCTTGCAAGGCTTGAACTCTTCTGAAAATCCGTAGTGGGAAGATCGCCCGGCGGCAGCGATTTTTTCACAATCTCATTAAACGACTCAGAGGCGGAAACCACCAGCACAGAGTGTTGTATGTCTTCTCTTTTCGGCATAGGCGTTCTCCTCGAAAAAGCATATATCTGACGAATTCCGTCCGGTGTCCGGGAAATCACAGGCGAATCGACCTCGGATCCTGCGCGAAGCTTCCGAATTTTCTCTGACGCGCAAGCCCGACAGCGACGCGATAAATGCGGCAGGAAATCTTTGATTTCCGTCACCGAATTTATGCCGTGCAAGCCGGTCCTTCAGGGCGAGTATTCGCTCCGCTTGTAAAGCGTGACAGCTCATATATATTCCCTGAGAATTCCCTCCGGTACATATTTTTTCACAAATTCACTCATTCCGGCAAGTTTCGCTGCCTCTTTTTTTGATCCCGGGAGCGAAACACCGTGATCTTTCATCTCCTCGGGCAAGGAAAGACGGTTCGCAATGCCATAAAGGCCGGCATTAATGAGGAGCGCGTATACGAGATACGGATTGCTTCCGGCGTCCGGACTTCGAAGCTCCGCCCGCGTCTGCCCGCGGCAGGCTTCAATGTACATCAGTTCAGACTCGCTCCGGCTCGACCAATTAACACGGTCAGGAGCCGTATTGTTGCCAAGCCGGGCATAAGAGCTTTCCGTCGGATTCAGAAAAATCGTGATATCACGGATTTTTTCAAGGATTCCCGCGGCCACATACTTCACCACATCGTTTCCTTCGCCATCCACCGCATAAATATTGATATGATAACCGTTTCCCGGTTTTTCCGGAAGAGGCATCGGCGAAAAATCCGCCGTCAGGCCGTAGCGATTGGCAATCGTGCGGACAGCCATTTTAAAGGTCGTCATCTGATCCGCAGCCTTCAGGGGCTTTGCATAATGAAAATCGATTTCATTCTGCCCAGGTCCCCGTTCATGATGCGAGCGCTCCGGCACCAGCCCCATCTTCTCAATCGTCAGCGAAATCTCCCGCCGCACATTTTCGCACTTATCATCCGGCGCAATATCCATATAACCGGCATGGTCATATGGCTGCTTCGTCGGCATACCCTCTTCATCATTTTTAAATAAGTAGAATTCCATCTCCGTGCCAAAACGGAACTCGATCCCTGCCGTCCTTGCTCTGGCGATAGCCATCTTAAGAACCTGTCTCGTATCGGAAGCATACGGTTCCCCCTCCGGCGTATGGAGGTCACAGAACATGCGGAGAACTCTTCCGCTGTCCGGCCGCCACGGCAGAATCGCCATTGTATCCGGATCCGGCCGAAGATACAGCGACGCATAAGGTGAGTTCCGAAATCCGGCAATCTCTCTTGCGTTGATCGGCGCTCCCTCCGCAAAGGCCTTTTTCACCTCTCCGGGCGCAACAGAAATGTTTTTCTGCGTGCCAAAAGCATCCCGAAAAGCAAGACGGATGAACTTCACATCCTCTTCCTCAATATATTTCATCACTTCATCGACTGAATATCTCATGCTCTCTCCCTTCCTCCCCGGAGCACTCCGGCTTCGTTCCTTCCGTCCTGTAACGGCTGCTTACGGCAAACCAGCATTGGTTACGCCTCGGCCTTCAATGCAGCTTCCGGATCCTTGCAATTGCCTCGACCGTGTCTTCCCGCCTTCCGAAAGCCGTCAGCCGGAAATAGTGTTCTCCATGAGGACCAAAACCGGATCCCGGCGTTCCGACGACATTGGCCGTTTCCAAAAGCTCGTCAAAAAACTCCCAGCTCGTCATCATCCCAGGTGTTCGAAGCCAGATATACGGAGCGTTCACGCCGCCGTACACCTCATAGCCGGCCGCCGAAAGCCCGTCGGCAATAATCCTCGCATTTTCCATATACCAGGCGATCTGCGTCCTGATCTGCCGCCGGCCTTCCCCGGAATACACAGCTTCACCGGCTCTCTGTACAATGTAAGGAGCTCCGTTGTACTTCGTCCCGTGCCGTCTTGCCCAAAGTTCCCAGACCCGGACACCTTCCACCGTCAGCGCCTCCGGCACGACCGTGTATCCAAGCCGAAGGCCTGTGAATCCGGCTGTCTTCGAAAAAGACCGAAACTCGATCGCGCAGGTTTCCGCGCCCTCGCACTCGTAAATACTGTGCGGGACCCCTTCCTCCGAAATATAGGCCTCGTAAGCGGAATCATACAAAATAACGGAGCCGTGTTCATTTGCATAGTCTACCCACTTCTGCAGCCCTTCTTTTTTTATGGCCGCGCCGGTGGGATTGTTCGGAAAACAAAGGTAAATGAGATCCGGCACCGTTTCAGGGAGCTCCGGAAGAAATCCGTTTTCCTTCGTACATGGCATATAGACGACCTTCTCAAACATCTGCGAAGCAGGATCAAAGCTCCCCGTCCGCCCAGCCATTACATTGGAGTCTACGTAAACCGGATAGACCGGGTCACAGACCGCAATCACATTCTCCGGACCGAAGATCTCCTGAATATTCCCGCAGTCGCACTTTGCGCCGTCCGAGACGAAGATTTCATTGGCAGAGATCCCGCATCCCCGCGCAGCATAATCATTCTCAGCGATTGCATTTCTTAAAAATTCATATCCGAGATCCGGTGCATAGCCTTTAAAGGTCTCCGCGTCGCCCATTTCCTCCACAGCCTTATGCAGCGTCTCCAGGATCTTCGGCGCAAGCGGCTGTGTCACATCACCGATCCCAAGCCGGATGACCCTTTTCTCCGGATGCGCCGACTCATATGCCCGAACCTTCCTCCCGATCGTCGAAAACAGATAGCTTCCCGGGAGTTTTTGATAATTCCGGTTAATTGTCGTCATATCGATTTTTCCTCCGTCTGGTTCTCTCGAACTTTTCTCTGCCTGCCCGGCATACCGTCTTCAATCAGCAGATCAGTATTTCCGCAAGCTTTCTTTCTGTCTGCCCGCCCGGCATGCGGATCCCTTTACTCCACGGTCACGCTTTTGGCCAGATTTCTCGGCTTGTCCACGTCAAGCCCCTTTGCGACACTGATGTAATAACCAAGAAGCTGCAGCGGAACGACGGCCAGAAGACCCGCAAAATGATCGTCCGTCTCCGGAATACGGATCACAAAATCCAGACACTCCTGCAGCGCCCGATCATCTGTATTTGTTATTCCGATCACATATGCTCCTCTTGTCTTGCATTCCTTAAGGTTGCTGACGGTCTTTTCCATAAGCTTCTTCTGGGTAAGGACTCCGATGACCGGCATATTCTTTTCGATCAGACTTATGGTTCCATGCTTCAGCTCTCCGGCGGCATATGCCTCACTGTGAATATAGCTGACTTCCTTCAGCTTCAGGCTCCCCTCCAGGCTGACCGCGTAGTCCGCGCCGCGCCCGATAAAAAACGCATCTCTGGCACCGGCGTATTTCGCGGCAAGCCATTGGATTCTCCCCTTCTCCGCGAGCATAGAAAACAGCTTGTCCGGCAGCGATTTCAATTCCTGAATAAACTTTCTATATTCATCTTCCCTGATCCTGTTCTTGACAAATGCCAGCTTAACGGCAAATGCATAGATCAGGACAAGCTGGGACGTGAAGGCTTTGGTGGTCGCAACAGCAATCTCGGGCCCAGCTTTCGTATATAGCTTCCGGTCTGCTTCGCGGGCGATGCTCGACCCTTCAACATTAACGATGCCGAGCGTTCGGATGCCTTTTTCTTTCGAAATACGCAGGGCCTCCAGGCTGTCCGCCGTCTCCCCGGACTGTGAGATCACGATCACCAGCGAATTTTCCGCCGGCAGGATCTTCCGATAGCGATATTCGGAAGCCATCTCCACGCGGACGGGAATCTCCGCCAGATCCTCGATCAGATATTGCGCCGCCATTCCCACATGCCACGCCGACCCGCAGGCCACAAGCGTAACGTTCCCGATCCCCTTAAGAAACGCATCCTCCAGCTCCGACCCGGAGAAGTCAATATTACCCTCACCGAAGGACCATTTGGCCACAGGCGGGCGGTTCGCGTCCTCTTTCAATATACTTCCCAGCGTAGCGCGCACGGCATCCGGCTGTTCGTGAATCTCCTTCATCATAAAGTGTTCGTAACCGTTTTTGCCGGCACCCTCCGCGTCCCACGTCACCTTTGAAAGCGGAATCGTGATCTCGTCGCCGTTAAGGTCGAAGAAGTGCACTTCGCCGGGAAGAAGCCTGGCCGCCTGGAGGTTTCCGATATAGTAAACCGACCTCGTATGCGAAAGCAGAGCGGTCACGTCCGAGGCCAGGAAAGCTTCGCCGTCCGCGATGCCGATAATCATGGGGCTGTCCTTCCGGGCGGCATATATCTCTCCCGGATAATCTTTAAACATCAGGGCAAGCGCGTAGCTGCCGCGGACACGCACCATCATCCGGTTGATCGCGTCGATCGGCCCGATCTTATATTTCCTATAATAGTAATCGACCATCTTGATCGCGACTTCCGTATCCGTATCGCTGTAGAAGACATAGCCGTGCCGGCCAAGCTTTTCGCGCAGTTCCTCATAGTTTTCTATGATCCCGTTGTGAACGCCGATCACGGACTCCGCCGAATAGTCCGACACGTTCCCGTCATAAACTCCGCTCACGTGGGGATGGGCATTCTTCGCATTCGGTTCTCCATGCGTTGCCCATCGCGTATGCCCGATCCCGCACGCGCCCGGAAGAGCCCGTCCCTGCGCTATTTTTCCGGCAAGATTCCGGAGTTTTCCGGTTGCCTTGACCATCCGGACAGCGCCATCCTCTCCGAAAACCGCCATTCCCGCCGAATCATAACCCCGATATTCCAGTTTTTCCAGACCATCCAGCAAAACCCCGGCCGCCGGCCCTCTTCCCGTATATCCAACAATTCCGCACATAGCTTCATACCTCCCGCTTACGTGCTGCGTTCCCGCATGCACTGTCCAAATTCCCCTTCCGGCCGCACATACGTATGTCTCAACCCGCCGACCCGTATCGTCCGTCAGCCTTCGCGCCATCCGCGTACCCGCGAGGGCGTTTCTTCGCAGTGTCTTTTCCGCAGCGCCCCTTCCTCTCCACCCTACGGTTTCGCTAATGTTTCCTTCCGGAAATCCGCACGGCGGCCGGAATACCGTACCCACCGTCCGTCTCCCGAAAATTCCCGAGCGCAAAAAAGGCGTCCGAGACAAGCGGTGCCCTTTAAGCATTCATTCCGCAAAGCCGTCAATGAATGCCTGAGATGCTCCACCTGACCCGAGACGCCATTGTCTCCAAATCTTCAAAACGCGAATCCGTTTCCTGCCGTATCGGCATCAGGTGCATTATAAACGCAAATCCCTCTGTAAGTCAATCTGTTCTTAGAAACTTTATCATCCCGCGCAAAGTCTCGTTATCTGTTCACAATAACGATGGCGTTTTGCAATTAAACCGTCCTTCGGACGATGGCAAAACGCAGGTCAGCGGCAGATTATATGTCTGTGATTTATGCACAGGATGATTTTTCAGAATTTCTTCAATTTTATGGTCCACCATCATTCTCTCATACCGTCTCTCTTTTGTCAACCACCATAAATGGTTTTTTCGTCGAATTTCATTCTCTAATTCGTTGTTTTTTGCTTGACAAAACCAGTTTTGATGGTTTATTATATTTTCATGCCGGACGCATCCGTTCCATAAAGCAAATGTTTGACGATGCGGGCCATCTTATCTGTACCGGTCTTGCCGGCTTCCGCGCCAGTATCCTTCATCAAAGCCGCGGACAATTCGCAGAAGGGAGTGTTCCTTATATATGAAAGCAAAGGGTTACAGCACCATCGCCGGTCTGGATCGGCTGACCCCGGAAGATATAAAAAAAAGGAATCAGGAGTTCTATGGCTCCAAAATCAAAGCCTGCCGTCAGCGGGCAGGGCTAACCGCCGAACAGCTCGCGGAAAAGCTTAAGATCTCCAAAAGCTCCGTCCGCAACTGGGAATGCGGGCTGACTCGGCCGGATCCGGAATTCCTCTTCCGCATGTTTTCCATTTTGGATGTAGAGCCCAACGAGTTCTTCGGCATCAAGGGGGTCGGAACGCTTCTAACGGCACAGGAGCAACGTCTGATCCAGTATTTCAGAGAACTTGACCGACGCGGTCAAGGCGATCTGGAAGCCTTTGCAAGAACCCTGGCCAGACGCGCCTATCTGCGAGGCCTGAACCAATCCTTCCATAATATGACCTCCGCGCCGGATTACGGACGCATGGCCGCTGCCGGCACGATCGGCGCCGATTGGCCCGTACAGGCAAAGGATGAACCTCTCGTTCTCTTTGCCAGCCCCCTCGCCCGCCGCGCCGATGAAGCCATCACGGTCAGCGGGGACAGCATGGAACCGCAGTTTCACAACGGGGACACTGTATTGGTGGAATACTGCTCCGAGATACGCAACGGCGATATCGGCATCTTTTTTGTCCCGGGCGTAGGCGGGGTCATCAAGCAGAAAACCTGCGACCGCCTGCATTCCATCAACCCGGATTATGATGACATCTTTCCTTATGAAGATAGTGCCCGGCTCATTGGCCGGGTGCTGTGCCGGGTAGACGAATCCATGCGGCCAAACCGTGAGCAGCTAAGGCTTTACAGGGAAGCCGTTCAGGAACGGGCAAAAGATCCGGCAGCTTTCGACGCTTTCATCGAGTGACGACAAAACCGGAAAGGAGCTGATCTTTCGTGGCAAAATCAAATCTTCTGCGCCTGCAGAAAGTCTATGTGAAGGTCAATTCCGACTTTGACGCCACCGGATATATGCACCCCCGATCCATCATCTGGGAAGACGGGCGCACCTTTAAAATCGAAGCCGTAAAAGACTTCCGTCCGGCTTCTTCCCTTGAGCATGGTCTTCCGGGTGACTGCTACACCGTGGTCATCCGCGGAGAGACCCGGCATCTGTTCTTTGAGCGTTCGCAGGATCATTTCGCCAGCCATTTCGGACGCTGGTTCGTAGAATGCCCATCCGCAGGCCCATAAAGCCAGGTGCCGCCGTTTCCTGAAAAACTGTCTGAACCCGCGCCCGGCTGTCTTCACGTTCCCGGCAGACGAACGGACAAATTCTCCGACATCAGGAAATTTTTCAGGCTGCCGGAAAGATCCCGGGATCGTCTGCGCCAGAATTTCCGGAGGCCTATTCCATGGAACGCACCTATCTCTGCATCGACCTGAAATCCTTTTACGCCAGCGTGGAACTGGCGGACAGAAAATACGATCCGCTGACCACCAATCTGGTCGTGGCGGACTCCGCGCGAACGGACAAGACGATCTGTCTGGCCGTCTCCCCTTCCCTGAAGGCATACGGCATCTCCGGCCGCGCCCGGCTCTTCGAAGTCGTCCAGCGTGTAGCTGTCATCAATGCAGAACGCTTCCGAAAAGCGCAAAAACTCGGCATCCTGCCAAAGGGTGAAGATGGTCAATACCATTTTTCTTCCGCCTCCTTCGACGCGGAAGCCCTCGCCGCCGATCCCGCCCTTGAGCTCTCCTATATTGTCGCCCCGCCGCGGATGCTTCTATACGAAAAGATCAGCACAAGCATCTTTTCCATATATTCAAAGTATATCAGTTCCGAGGATATCCACGTATACAGCATTGACGAATGCTTCATGGATGTCACCGCCTATCTTGGCACCTATCATCTGACCGCCCATGAACTCGCCATGCGCATGATCCGCGAAGTGCTTTACACGACCGGTATTACCGCGACCGCGGGCATCGGTACAAATCTGTATCTGGCAAAGGTTGCCATGGACATTGTCGCCAAGCATCTTCCACCCGATAAGCAGGGTGTGCGGATCGCCGAGCTCAACGAGGTCTCCTATCGTGAAAAGCTCTGGTGCCACACACCGCTAACTGATTTCTGGCGGGTCGGGTATGGCATTGCCGCCAGGCTGGCCACTCTGGGCTGCCGGACCATGGGTGACATCGCGCGTCTGAGCGTTCAGGACGAGTCCAGGCTCTACAAACTGTTCGGGATCAACGCGGAGCTGCTCATCGACCATGCCTGGGGATGGGAGCCGACCGAGATTTCGACCATCAAAGCCTATCGGCCGGAATCCTCCTCCCTTTCTTCCGGCCAGGTTCTCAAAGAACCCTACAGCTGGGACAAAGGAAGACTCATCGTTCGTGAAATGACCGATCTTCTCGTTCTCGATCTGGTGCGCAAAGGTGTTGTCACCCGGCAGCTGGTGTTGAACATAAGTTATGACCGGGAAAGTCTGATCGTGATGTCCCGCGGAAAATCCGCTGCGGATACCGTATATGCCGTAAAAAAAACCGGAAAAATATACCGCGGAAAGGTCACGCCGGATTACTATGGACGGCCGCATCCCTGCCATGTCCACGGAACCGCCAATCTGGATCACTGGACAAGTTCCACGACCCTGATCACAAATGCGGTGACAGAGCTTTACGATCGCATTGTAGACAAAGATCTCCTGATTCGGCGCGTAAACATCGCGGCCTGCAGCCTGCTCCCGGAAAACAACATCCCCGAGGATCCTCCGAAACAGCTAAGCTTTCTCGTAAACTATGAAGCTCTGGAAAAAGAAAAGGCCCGGCAGAAAGCTGCCGAAGCCAAAGAGCGCAGACTGCAGCGCGCAGCCCTGGCGCTTCAGGAAAAATACGGGAAAAATGCCGTATTAAAAGGCATGAACCTTCTGGAAGGCGGCACGACCATCGAGCGCAACCAGCAGATTGGCGGCCACCGCGCCGGAAGCGAAAAACCGGCATCTCCGGCAGCCAGAGAGGACGCTTATGGCAAAAGATAACATAAAAAAAATCAATGATCCGCGATTGATCTATGCGGATATCATCGATCTGCCGCACTGGCAGTCTCCGACCCGTCCGCACATGAGCCCAAATGACCGTTCCGCCCAGTTCGCTTCATATAAATCCCTGCGCGGTTACGAAGATATGGTTCATGAGGAAGCAAGGCAAACCGAAAAAGAACTGCAGCTCGAAGATCGCGAGCTGCAGCGGTTGAATCAGAAGCTTACCCTTCTTTCCGATGTCCTGGAGGATGGCGAGCATCCAAAGCTCACCTTCACCATTTTCATCCCGGACCCGCGGAAAAGCGGCGGAACATACGCGGAAGTCACCGACACGGTGAAACGGATCGATCCGGCTGCCCGTAAAGTCATACTGACAGGAACCGAAGGTTTTGCGAAAGCGCACAAAACCCTCAGCTTCGACCGCATTACAGCCATTCGGGGAGATCTCGTGGACTACATCGACGAAGAAAAGCCCTGAGAGTTACTCCACGATCTCCAGATCTTCCTTCGTGTCGATCACCACAACGCACTCAGGGCTCACCCGCTGCAGGATCCGCTTCATGTTTTCCTCGGAAACAGCCACGCAGCCTCCGGTAGAAGCTTTTCCCGGAATAAAACAGTGCAGAAAGATCGCGGAACCTCGACCAGGCACACCTTCCTCATTAAAGCTGATATTCAAACAATACCGATATCCATTGGTTGCCTCCACAATATGCTCACTGAAGGTAAGGTCAAGATCCGGATACTCCCGAATATCCACCATCTCATTATAATGCATACCCTCACGCATATCGCCCGACCAGTAGACATCGCCGTTGACCTTAACGTAGGGAATCGCACAGCCCGGATCCTCCGCAATGCCAAAAGCCTTATTGAACCGGTAGATCCCCATCGGCGTCTGTCCGCAGCCCTCCCAGTGATCCGCATCCTCACAGAGTCCGTTTCTTCCGACATAAGCCGGCGCCGAAAGGACTTGCTTCCACACCCCGCCCGCATCCCGCTCGTGCATGGTAACACACGCCGTAGTTTGCCGAACTCCATCACAGGAGACAACAAAAAGCTGTTTAACATTTTCATCCCGTGCTTCCGGAATCGACTGCAGCCATCCCGGAGAATCCTCTGCCTCCGGATCCTTCGAATACGGGACTTCGCTTTTCGCCTTATTCTCTTCTTTCCCGGAAGAAAAGCTTTCAGAGGAATCCGTTTTTTCATTCAAAGCAGAATCCTCTCCAAAGGATTTCGTACCGGCAGCACTGTCCGCAGCCGCGGTAAAGCCATCCCCCACGCTTTCTGCGAGCATCAGGGAACGACTTTCCGAGACCATCTTACCGACAGATACATCCGACCGGCCACAGGCACTCATGGCAATCGCCAGCCCCAGTGCCGCAAAAAAACCGCAGTCCTTTTTCATAAACATTCCCACCTGAAAGGTTGGTTATTGCCGGTCACCTGTTGACCAGAAATATAAACCTTTTGCCGTAAACCTCCCCACAGAAAAACAAAACGCAACTCCGCGAAAAGCACTCAAAAATTCCCCGTCAGCGGAGCGCCTCGATATACTCCGGAAGCGCCGGCTCAAATCTTACGCCATACCAGTGATGCGCATCCGCCAGAGTGTTTTCAATGCAGCGAACGACAAAATCCGCCGCGATCCGCGCAGCCGTCCAGATAGATTTTCCACACAGGCAGGCGCCGACAAAAGCAGAAGCATAAACATCTCCGGTTCCATGGCAGCCTCTCGCAATCCGTTTGTGCTCATAATAATATGAAGCATTGGTCAGGCCATCGGAAACAACAACGCCCGTAGAATTCTCCTTGTACCCTACCCCGGTCAGGACAATGATCCGAGCTCCCTGCGCATGCAGCCGGGCGAGCATTTGCCGAATATACGGCTCACCATAACGCTCCCGGTAGGGCATTCCCGTCAGGAGACATCCTTCTGTGATGTTTGGGAGAATAACATCCGCCGAAAACACCAGTTTCTTCATTTCCTCGACATAGGTTTCATCGAACCCTGTATACAAGCGTCCGTTATCGGCCATCGCAGGATCCACAAAGCTGACAAATCCCGGCCTTCGAAAGCTATCCGGCATGCGCAAGACATAGTCCACCTGTTGAGCATTCCCAAGATAGCCTGTATACATTGCGTCGAAGGCAATCCCCTCCCGCTGCCAGTGCGCGGCAATCTTCGGCATATCCTCCGTCAGATCACGGAACGTGAACCCTTGCGCAAAAGCGGTATGTGCGGAAAGCACAGCGGAGGGTAAAACACAGGTCTCATGGCCGGCCGCCGAGAGTATCGGCAGGGCGACCGTCAGTGAGCACTGACCCACACACGAGATATCCTGAATTGTCAAAACTCTCTTATAAGCCATTAAGAACTCCTTCGACCACGTCGCAAACAAGGCCATCCATTCGCTCCGCAAACCAGTATTCCCGAAAGAAGCATGCCAGGAAGGCTCTCCGGCCGCTGCCATAGAATATTAGCGGTACATCTGAAAAAACCGTTCCGCCAGTATGCTTACAGCCGCGTCTTTCCCGGGTATTCTCCCTTCAAAGGCGCGGCTGGCATATCGGCTCCGTCACAGCTGTATTAAGAATGATTATTGTTACGGTTCACGCCCCGGACAGACATTCCCTAAAGGACTGACTTCGCGTCGCTGTCCGGCTGCGGGCCGCGGGAATAAAACAGCCCAGTCATAAACCTTTAAACCGCAGTCCGTCGCAGATCTGCTTTCCGCCGTCAGCCGAAGGGCGATCTGATTTTGGAATGCCTTCGTTGCTGTGAACGGCGTGAATAGTAACGGATTATTTCATACATAACATAACACGCAAAGATTGTTTTTTCAAGACAATAAGAAGTGACCGTCTCCCTTTTTTATCTCCCTGCAGTCCATCTCATTCCTTTCCCCTTGCCATACGTCGGTCTTTGGAGTAAAATATGGCTCAGCATTTATGCTTCTATAAATATTAGGTAACGATTCCACAGAGCCAACCGTTGCCGTGTATACTCTTGGGAGGTTTTTCATGATCGAATTTAACAAAGCGCCATTTACCGGGCGGGAAATTGCATATATGCAGGAGGCCATGAACGGCCATAAGCTTTGCGGCGACGGACCGTTTACAAAAAAATGCCATGCCTTCCTGACGGAACGTTTCGGTGCCGCGGCAGCCTTCCTCACGACTTCCTGTACCCACGCTCTGGAGATGGCCGCTCTTCTCGCAGGCGTCGGCCCGGGTGACGAGGTCATTCTGCCCTCCTACACCTTCTGTTCAACGGCTGACGCTTTCGTTCAGCGTGGAGCGACCCTGGTATTTACAGACATCCGTCCGGATACCATGAACCTTGACGAGAAAAAGATCGAGGCCGCGATCACGCCCAGGACAAAAGCCATCGCCGTCGTGGACTATGCAGGTATCGCCTGTGAGATGGAGCCGATCCGGGAAATCGCAAACCACTACCACCTTACCATCGTCGAAGACGCGGCGCAGGGCTTCGGCGCAAGCTACAAAGGCAAGCCCCTCGGCATGCTTGGCGATTTTGGTTGCTTTTCTTTCCATGAGACGAAAAATATCTCAATGGGTGAAGGCGGCGCCCTGCTTCTGCCGGACCTTTCCCACCGCGAGGCAGCCGAAATCATCCGCGAGAAAGGCACCGACCGCAGCCGCTTTTTCCGTGGTCAGGTCGATAAATACACCTGGGTCGATTACGGCTCTTCCTACCTTCCGAGCGACCTCGGAGCCGCCTACCTCTACGCCCAGCTAGAGGTCTGCGATGAAATCAACGCGGATCGGATGCGCACCTGGAACCACTACGACGAAGCTCTCCGCCCGCTGGCTGAGAAAGGTCTTCTTGACGTGCCCTGCATTCCGGAGGGCTGTGTCCACAACGCCCATATGTATTATATCAAAGCCAAAGACCTTGCCGAGCGGACCGCCCTCATCGCGCATCTTAAAGCAAATAACGTCCAGGCAGTTTTTCATTATATTCCGCTGCACTCCGCCCCGGCCGGTCGCAAGTATGGCCGTTTCTCCGGCGCGGACGAATTCACCACCAAAGAAAGCGAGCGTCTTGTCCGCCTGCCCCTCTACTACGGTCTCACCGAAGAAGACAGCGAAACCGTCATCCGCGCCGTCAGGAGCTTTTACAAAGCCTGACCCTCCAGAATATATGATCGCAGTTCTTCGTTTCTCACTCCACGGCTGTCCTGCCCTCCCTCGCGAAGAAAGTACACAGACTCATGAAAAAAATTGTTGATTATATCAAAAAGCATCCCGCCATCCCGCTGCTGATCCTCACAAACCTCGTGTTCCTGGTACTGTACCGGCATTTCATTTTCCATAATGCCGTATATATGTACAGTGACGGCGGCTCGGATTCGCTCTCCTCGAGCTATCCGATCATCGCAATGCTTTCCCACCTCTTCGAGGACGGCACCTTCACGCATTTCACCCTCTGGGATGGCCTCGGCCTTGACACCACCGCCATCTTTCTTCAGTACATCAATCCCCTGAAAGCCCTCCTGCTCCTCTTCGGCCGGGACGGCTTCCCTGTGGGAATTATGCTTTTCGTTTGCCTCGTGACAAACCTCACGTCGCTTCTCGGTTATGGTTTCTTCAAGCGTATCCTCGGCGACGGCCGGGCTGCCATCTTCGCGGCCCTCGCCTGGGCATTCTCCAGCTACATCACAATTTGGGGGCAGAACTACAGCTTTAGCATGAACCTTCTGCTCTTTACCCTCTGTATGTTTGTCCTGGAAACCTGGCTTACCCGGCACAGCGTTCCGGCATTTATCGCGCTCACAGCGTCTCTCGCCCTGTTTTTCTTCTCAAACTACTACTTCCTCTACATGGCCGGCATCTTCATGGCCGCCTATACGCTGCTTCGCGCCATCCTTGTGCCAAAACAGCCGTCGGCAAAAATCCCGCCAACCTTTACGTTCACGCGCGAGGGCTCCGGAGCGTCCGCGCAAGCCTCCGCTCCGAAGAAGAAAGGCTTCGGTGCTCTTCTCCTCCGTATTATTAAAGAAGAGCTTTTTCTCGCGCTCTCCGCTCTCGCGGCACTGATTACGGCCGCACCGGCGGCAGTCGCCATCTACTATTCTCTTTTCGGCTCGGCGCGGACAAAAGGCAGTCTGGAATTGTCAGAGATCTTCCGCATCTACGAACCGGAATATTTTCTTAGTTTTCTCTCACGGTTCTTCTCGGCAGATCTCATCGGCACAGACCGTCAGTTTACCGGACCGGTCAACTACTTTGAGATCGCGTTTCTATCCTCAAGCCTTCTCTTCCTCTTCGCGGTCATCTACCTGATCGCGAAAAAAAAGACCCGGCTTCTGACGATCCTTCTCACGGTTCTCGGCATCCTCATGCTCGCGACCCCCGTCGCCTCCTATGTTCTCACCCAGGCGACCCTTTCCCAGCGCTACAGCTTTCTGCTGATCTTCGGTGAATGCGCGGCGATCGGTTTCTTCGCTAAAGACCTCCTTTCAGGCCCAAACCGGAAAGCCCTCGCGGCATCCGTCATCGGAACGCCCATTCTTGCCGGATTCGCGCTCGGAATCCTCAGCCTCCTCGGCAAAGGATTTAACATAAGCATAAATTCTAAAATTCTAAAATACGTCGCCTTATTTCTCATTGTCTACGAACTCGTGCTTCTCCTGCTGTTCTTCCGCGAAACGCTTCGAAAATATCTCATGCCGGGACTGGCCCTCATCCTCTCGGCCGAGCTGGTTCTGCTCCTTGCACCCTCCCTCTACGACCGCGAATACCTCACGAAGGAGACCTTTGCCACATCCTTCTTTAATGACGGAACCCGGGGCGCGGTGGCTGAGATTCAAAGAAGTGATCCCGGACTCTACCGCATCGAGACGACAACCGATTACAACTATGCAAATGAAGGCCAGGTAAACGAATTTAATTCAGTTCACGGCTACTATAATACGAATCCGCAGAGTCTCCTGACCTTGACAAATGTCTTTGGCGCGACACAGCTTTCGACGAGCTTCCTTCTTCTCGGTCACCAGCATTACTATCTCTTTACGCTTCTGTCCGGGAAATATAAGGTCGTGGATAAGGAGGAGACGCCGGTTCTCAACGCCATCGACAAGGATCTTTATGAGCCGCTGCGGGACTCTTATGACTGCATCACCTTCGAAAACAAAAACGCGCTTCCTTTCGGTTATGTGTATGACACGGCCTATGACGGGAAAAAGCTTTACTGGACCCCCGCCAAAGACCGTCTCCGCCTTTTAGCCAACGGCTACTACATGACAAGCTGGTCGGATCCGCCCTCGCCCGTGACGGACACGGAGGAGGTTCTGGGACAGCTCTCCCAAGGCGAGAATCTGGATCTCTTCCCCGCGATCTACCACACCAACGACTGTGTCTATGAAATTGACAAGGACGGGATTCTCCGGATTCATCCGACCGGACCGGATCCGTACCTCATGTTCAATGTGGAAGGCGTAAAGGAGACCGGCTCGCATTTCCTCACGGTTTCCGCGGAATTCGGCCCGACCAACTCCAGCGATCTGGAATATTTCGCCATGAGCCGGACAAATCCCGCGCCTCCGGACTGCCAGCATTCGACCTTCACGCTAAACACCTCGACGCCCACCGCCGCGTTCCTGATCCCGGACGATATTCTGGCCGTTCGGATCGACCTGAATACAAAAAAGGATGTACTGCTCTCCGGCCTCACCGTCGAAACCCTTCCCACGATCTCGGACGACTTCGCCGCCCTGAAAGAAACAAAGATCTCCGAGATCTCCCTGACAGATGACACGTATCGCGCGCGCGTGGTCGGGAACACGGATCACAGCATGCTCTGTGTCCCGATTCTCTTCACCGGCCGCTGGAGTGCCGCCGTCAACGGAAAACCCGTGCAGGTTCTCAATATCAACGGCGGTCTTTGCGGGATTCCGCTGGAGAAAGGCGAAAATGAAGTGGTCATGACCTACAGTCTGCCCTTCTTCGGGGTCAGCGTCATGGTCTCCCTCATCACCGCGGCAGCCCTTCTTGCCGCGCTCATCCTCTGGGCTGTCCGCAGGAAAAAAGCCCCGGATGTTCGCTAAGATTATGTCAAGTTCCGGAACGCAGAGTTTTACTTATTCAGGTATATAACAACCCGAGATTCAAGGTCCTAAAGAATACGAATAGGATCTTTCCTTCCCTCGAAGATTGTTGTATAATGGCACTGACTCAAGTTAAGCGGCCGAGGTTCTTCCGCTTGAAGCTTTCCTCCGGCCTCTTTTCATTATTTTACATTATCAAGGAGGTTTTTATGAACACAAAACGTATCCGCAAACTCTCCGTCATCCTCGTCTTTAGTATGCTTGTCACTTTTCTGTTTTCCGTGAACGTCTTCGCGGCTGACAAGTATGTTACCAAGACCATGACCCTTGGCAAGACCGTTGCCGTAACCAGCCAGAGCTACGCGAGCGGCTCCTACACCTACACCATGTATAAATTCACCGTTCCCTCCGGCAAGTATGTTTCCCTGAGCTGCACTCCCGTCGCCAATCGTTACGCCTACGCTTACATCACCACCAAAGCCAATGCGGGAAGCTCCTATAAGGTCGCCTCGCTCTACGGGGATGAGAAGAAGGCCTGGACACAGAAGGTTGCTCTTGAGCCCGGAACCTATTATGTCTACTTCGACAACGTGGTCAAGGCAAACCTCTCCCTGCTCACCTCTCCCAACAAGGCCAACTATTGCCGTTCCAAAGCGATCGCCCTTGAATCCGGCAAGGTAGCCACCGTGGTTCAGACTTTGGAAACCGACTATAGCCGCTGGTACAAAATCTCTCTCACCAAGGCTAAGGTCCTGAAGCTCACTTCAAACCACTCTGCCAATTTCTATGTCTGCAACAAAAAAGGCGCAAGAGTCAGCCTCGGCTCCTACAACAGCTCCACAAAGTCCGTCTCTACGACAAACAAGCTGTCCAAGGGCACCTATTACATCTGCGTTCGCGCGAACAACTACTCTTACGACAACAGCGCCTACAGCCTGAAAGGCGATTACCTCACCTTCAAGTGGAGCTAAGGCAAAGATTAAGTCATGAACGAAACGATCGAGTAGGAGGAAATTCCTCTGATTGTTTATCGCCACATTAAGGCGCGCCCATGGCGCGCACCCAAAAAAAAGAGCAGGGCCGGTGCCCTGCTCTTTTAACGTTCTGTCCGCTCCCGTCAGGAAGCCCATTTTCCGCCTTGCCCCCGGGACAGACGCTGATCCATTTCCGCGGTTCCGGGTACACCGGCCGGTCCTTTCCGCCGGGGATCCGGGTTCTCCGGAGTCTCAAAATTCAGCCGCTCCTCTTCGACCACCAGCGGCCGGTCAAGTACCCTCGAGTTAATCGAGAGGATATACTCTCCCACAAGGCCAATAAAAAACAACTCCACGCCGCCCAGGAAAAAGACCCCGATCGTCAGCGGCGCAATGCCCGCCCTGAACCAGTCCCAGTGGATAAATTTCAGGATAAAGTACACGATTGCAACAAGAAAGCTCACCAGTCCGATAAAAAAGCCCAAAAACGTCGCAAGCCGCAACACCACCTTCGAATACGACGTGATGCCCGTCATCGCCACATCGTACAGGCTGTAAAAATGATTCTTGCTCTTCCCGGCCCGCCGGTTCGGCCGGTCATACGGAATCGTCTTATAGTCGAATCCAAACTCTGCGATCATTCCGCGAAAATACGGCAAAGGATCGTGGATCCCGCGCACGACATCGACAAAGGCTTTATCAAAAAGCCCAAAACCGGTAAAGTTCTCGATATGCCCGATATCCGATATTTTGCGAAGGAATTTGTAATATCGTCTCCGGACAAAGGCCATGACCCGGCCTTCCTCAGTCTTGTTTTTTACGCCGATCACAATTTTCCAGCCGCTTTCCCATTCACGAACCAACTCCGGAATCATCTCCGGAGGATCCTGAAAATCCGCGTTCAGCCGGATCACGCAGTCACCGTAAGCCTGCTTAAAACCATGCACCGGCGAACGCATTTGTCCAAAATTCCTCGCGTTAAAAATCGCCTTGACATGCGGATCTGCCTCGCACTGCTTCCGAAGCAGCATTCGCGTATTATCCTTCGAATGATTGTCAATATAGATGATCTCGTAGTCGTAGGCGGGAAGCTCCTCCGTAAAAATCCGCGTAAGCGTCTCCGTCATCGCGTCTACATTTTCCTCCTCATTGTACGTCGGAACCACCACCGAAATCAGCTTTTTCATTCGCTCACCCTCGTACCAAAACCCTTGCGCAACCGTTCAAAAAACCATCTGTTACGATTATACCACAAGGATGCATATGAAAAAAGTGATTTTTTGATAACAAGCCCCATGCGAGAAAGGAAAGTGTTTCTGGTCACACGGTGACCAGAAACGAAGGAAATCGCCGGCTTGATACGCATATGCCGGACATCGTGAATCCATTCATTTTCCTTATTTATAGTATTCCGCATACCACCGGGCGAAGGCTCTGAGCCCCTCCCTTATGCCGATCTTCGGCGTGAAGCCGTAGTCTCGCTCCAAAGCGGCACTATCCGCGTAAGTCACAGGCACATCCCCGGCCTGCATACCGACCAGTTCCCGGTGTCCCTCGAAATCGTAACCCGCCGGGAGAACTCCGGCTCCGACCAGTTCCTCCTGGAGTGTGGAAATATAGACCAGAAGGTTCTCCGGCTGACCCCCGCCAATATTGTACACCGCATACGGCGGAATCGGAAGCCCGTCCTCTCCGTTCTTTTTCTCCGGAGCTCCCTGCATCACGCGATACACCCCCTCCACGATATCGTCAATGAAGGTAAAATCCCGGCGCATGTTCCCGTAGTTAAAAATCTGGATAGTCTTGCCGGCGACCAGCTTCTGTGTCGCCGAATAATAAAACATATCCGGACGACCTGCGGGGCCGTAAACCGTGAAGAAACGAAGCCCTGTGGACGGAATGTTGTAAAGCTTACTGTAGGCATGCGCCAGCAGTTCATTGCTCTTCTTGGTAGCGGCATAAAGGCTGACCGGGTTATCCACCTTGTCATCCGTGCTGAACGGCACCTTCCTGTTCCCGCCGTAGACCGAAGAAGATGAGGCATAGACCAGATGCTCCACAGGATTGTGACGGCATGATTCCAACAGGTTGTAGAAACCAATGATATTGGATTCAATATAAACATCCGGATGATCAATGGAATAGCGCACGCCAGCCTGCGCCGCAAGGTTCACCACAAGGTCAAAGTGATAAGCCGCAAAAAGTTCATCGACCAGCGCGCGATCCCCAATGGAGCCCCTGACGAACACATGCCGGACCAAAGACTCCGCCGCCGCCTTCTCGACAAGCCCCAGGCGGTACTCTTTGAGTTTCGGGTCATAGTAGTCATTCATATTGTCGAGACTGACCACGGTACCGCTGCTCATTTCCTTAAGCAGTCGAATCACAAGGTTGGCTCCGATAAATCCCGGCGATCCGGTCACCAGGATCGTCTTTCCATTCAAATCGATCTTCTGCATTTAATCCCTCCGGAACAGGTCACGCGTATAAACCTTCTCTTCCACATCACCGAGCACCTCCTGGTCAAAGCGATTTGCCAGAATAACATCGCTCGTAGCCTTGAACTTATCCAGATCATTAACAACCTTGGAGCGGAAAAACTCGCTGCCGTCTTCCAGCGTCGGCTCGTAGACAATGATCGGGATTCCCTTGGCCTTGATGCGCTTCATCACGCCCTGGATCGCGGAAGCACGGAAATTATCACTGTTGCTCTTCATGGTCAGGCGGTAAACGCCCACGGTCTTCGGATTCTTCGCAATGATCTGGTCAGCGATGAAATCCTTGCGGACCGTATTGCTGTGAACAACCGCCTCGATCATGGTCTGCGGAACATCCTTATAGTTGGCGAGAAGCTGTTTCGTATCTTTCGGCAGACAATATCCGCCGTAGCCGAAGGACGGATTGTTGTAGTGACCGCCGATTCGCGGATCCATGCACACGCCGTCAATGATCATCTGTGTATCAAGGCCCTTGGTCTGAGCGTAAGTATCAAGTTCGTTGAAGTAGCTGACGCGGACGGCAAGATAGGTGTTGGCGAACAATTTGATGGCTTCTGCCTCTGTCAAATGAGCAAGCAGCACCGGAATGTTCTGCGGAGCCTGCCCCGCCCTCTGCTCCTCAACTCTCGCGCCTTCCAGCAGCAGATCGGCAAATGTCTTCCCCTGCTCCTTCTGATCATCGTCGCAGCCGACAACGATACGGCTTGGATGTAGATTGTCATACAGCGCCTTGGATTCGCGCAGGAATTCCGGGCTGAAAATGATATTTTTGACGCCGTATTTGGCTCTCACAGACCTGGTATAGCCAACGGGGATCGTGGATTTGATGACCATGAGGACGTTCGGGTTAACCTTCAGCGTCCACTCAATCGCATCCTCAACCGCACTGGTATCAAAGAAATGATTCACATCGTCGTAGTTGGTCGGTGTGGCGATGATGACCAGCTCCGCGGAGCCATAAGCAACCGCTTTGTCTGTGGTCGTGTGGAGGTTGAGCGTCCGCTCCCCGGCTCTCGCCTCGGCAAAAAAGCGCTCGATCTCATCATCCTGGATCGGGCTGATGAATTTGTTGAGCTTCTCAGCCTTTGCTTCCGTGGTCGTGATTGCCGTTACTTCGTGCTTCTGGGCAAGCAGAACCGCAAGACTCAGCCCGACATATCCTACTCCGGCTACCGTAATTTTCATTTGTTTCTTTCTCCTTTATTAATCTCTTCTGAACAGATCTCTGGTATATACTTTTTCTGCCACATCATCCAGCACCGGATCATAGCGGTTGGCGATGATGCAGCCGCACATTTTCTTGAACTTTTTCAGATCGTTGACCACCACGGAGCCGAAAAAGGTGCTGGCGTCCTCAAGCGTCGGCTCGTAAATCACAACCGTCGCGCCCTTGGCCTTGATCCGTTTCATAACGCCCTGAATCGAGGATTGGCGGAAATTGTCGGAATTGGACTTCATGGTCAGACGGTACACGCCCACCACGACATCCCTCTGGCGGCTTTCTTTGTCCGCCGAGTAAGATTCGCTGCTGCCGTAGGTACCGGCAATCTCCAGTACGCGGTCTGCGATGAAATCCTTCCTGGTACGGTTGGATTCCACGATTGCTTCGATCAGGTTCTCCGGCACATCCTGATAATTGGCCAGCAGCTGTTTCGTATCCTTCGGCAGGCAGTATCCGCCGTACCCGAAGGATGGATTGTTGTAATAATCACCCACACGCGGATCCAGACACACGCCCCGGATAATCGGCGCGGTCTTCAGATGCTTGACCTCGGCATAAGTATCCAATTCATTAAAATAACTGACCCGCAGCGCAAGGTAAGTATTGACAAACAGCTTGGTCGCCTCGGCTTCCGTGGTCTCCATGAACAGCACAGGAATGCCGGTTTTGATGGCCCCCTGCTGCAGGAGCGCCGCAAATTCCTCCGCCGCCTTCCGGTTTGCCTCATCGGTTCCCACGATGATCCGGCTCGGATACAGATTATCGTAGAGCGCTTTGGATTCCCGCAGAAATTCCGGGCTGAAAACGATATTGTCCATGCCCATTTTCTCCCGGACATGAGCCGTATATCCCACAGGAATCGTGGACTTGATCACGACCGTCGGCTGCTTCTCCTGACCCGCCGCAGCCTCCTTGATCTGACCAAGCACGGACTCCACCGCGCTGCAGTCAAAAAAATTTGTCTTCGGATCATAGTTTGTCGGAGCCGCCACAATGATGAAATCGGCGGATGCGTAAGCAAGAGCCGCATCCGTGGTCGCACAGAGGGAAAGGCCTCTCTCCTCATGTTCCGCCAAATATTTTTCGATGTATTCATCCTGAATCGGGCTCTTCCAGTTGTTGATCTTCCCGACCTTCGCGGGAACGATATCCACGGCCGTCACATCATTATGCTGGGACAGAAGAACCGCAAGGGAAAGGCCAACGTAGCCGGTTCCGGCCACCGCGATCTTCTTACGCCCGACCGCCGCCGGCTCTGCCTCGTCATCCATAAGGACATCGGTCGGCTGGAATCCGAGAACGGCGGAAAGAGAAAGAAGCTGGTCTACAGAAGGTGTGTAGTCCTGCATCTCTAGTCTTGACAGAATGGACCGGTTTATCTTAGCCCGCTTCGACAGCTCGGCCTGAGAGATCTTCAGCACCTTCCTCCGGCTGACCACGATCTCAGAGAGAAGTTTCAGTGACAAATGCTTCATACAAAATTCCTCTCAATATAAATGTTGCTAGTAGCGTCAATAAATCATCAATTAAAAACATACATATCATAACAGGAAGCCCTTGATAATGCAATATTTTTGTTATTCATACGAAAATTTTTCCTGCTCAAGCAGGATCATCTGCGTATTTTTGACGCCGTTAGCGTCAATCTAAAAACAAATACAGACGCTAGCAACAACAAAAAACCCACCAGGCAGATGCCGGTGCATCCCGACAGCCGCTCAGTGGGAAAATCAGTCTCGAAGCCTGTAATCACACCGTATCAATCCGTTACCGCTCTCCCTCAAGTCTGGTGTAAAAGTCTCAGTTTTATGCCCTTAATGATATGGCCTGATCTTTTCCGGAGTCTTCAAAATGTCGAAAATCGTTCCACAGCATGACAGCCTGATCATTTAGCGTTGGTTAGAACTGATCTACAAATATCGTATATTTTAATTATAACGTTTATACGAACATAACTATCTGAATATAGGAACCACCTGGTTCCTGCTTACACTCTTATGCGTCTTTTCTTTGCAAATCAGATAATGCCTTCAGGTATCCAAGAATGCGGCCCTTCAGCCCCGCATCCAGCGCCAAAAATTCCATAAGAGCCGTACCAAATTCAGAATTCTTGTCGATCAACAGGACATCGGATGGATTGCTTCTGCCGCCGACTCCGTCAGTTCCTGCAAGAAGTTCATAAGGAGTCACTTCAAGCACCTCACATATGATGAGGATCTTTTCGCTTACAGGATTCGTTCTCTTCCGCTTCCAGTCACTGATGCTGCTCTGGGCGATCCCGGTCCTCTCGGAAAACTCCTTCTGGCTCATCCCGCGTTTTTTTAACAAATCAAAAATCCGTTCCGATATCGTCATGACTTACCTCAAACAGAAATGAAAAACTATGTTATTATATATATAAGTATAACACATTTCCAAAAATACGTCAACTCGTACTTGTTCGTTTATGAGAATTTCATAATATTTTCCACCATCAGCATTCAGCGTCCTCGAGATCAACAGCGACATCTGCAGAGCCTTCCGCACACATAACATCATCGAAAAACATCCTGACGTCTATTCAGTCGATGGGTTCGCTCCCTTCCCCGTGCAGGTCCTCGTCGGCAAGCACCTCGACATGAAAGAATACGCGATGTTCAAAGTCCTCAGGAAAGGCGCAAGCGACGAGGCGACCCGAAGCTTTAAGGACATGACCGTGCAGGTCAAGGACACCGCCTTCCAAAAAATCGTGGACGCGATCTACCAGATCAGCGTCAACGCAAACAAAGAAACCTACTACCGCCTACAGAAGGAGGATCCGGCAATGTGTGAGGCATTAAAAGACCTGATGGAGGATTATATTGAAGAAGAAGTCGTAAAACGC
>CACZBB010000003.1 GCA_902779245.1 uncultured Lachnospiraceae bacterium
GTCGTTGAAAAGATTTTCGGCCCTGACGACCGGAAGACGCCGGCCATCGCCATCAACGACGGTGTCGACTGCGTCCCCATGGCCACCTGGAAAGCGTTTCTGATCCAGCTTCTCAACATCGCCGGCACCGGCCCGATCTTCGGCGCCCTCATGGGCGCGGTCTTCGGCCCCGTCGTCTTCCTCTGGATCGTTTTCGGATCGATCCTCGGCGGCGCGGTCCACGACTATATGTCCGGAATGATCAGCTCTCGCCACAAGGGCGCGTCCATCGCCGAGCTCTCCGGTACATATCTTGGAAAAGTCGCAAAATGGGTGATGCGCATTTTTTCGGTCGTGCTGCTGGTGCTCTGCGGCACCGTTTTTGTCACGAGTCCGGCCGGCCTTCTTGAGCGCTTAACGCCGGGCTGGATGAACGGCACCTTCTGGGCCGTCGTCATTCTCGCCTATTACCTGCTGGCGACGCTCCTGCCCATTGATAAGGTTATCGGCAAGCTGTACCCGATCTTCGGGGTCCTGCTCATCACCATGGCCGTTACGGTCATCGGCGGCATCCTTCTGTCGGGCGGCAAATTCACGATTCCCGAGATCTCGTTTACGAATCTCCATCCGAACGGTACGCCGATCTGGCCGTATATGTTCATCACCGTCGCCTGCGGCGCGATTTCCGGCTTCCACGCGACCCAGTCTCCGATGATCGCCAAATGCATCAAGACCGAGAAGGTCGGCCGGAAGGTTTTCTACGGCGCGATGATCAGCGAGGCGGTCATTGCCCTGGTCTGGGCAGCGGCCGGCGTCGCCTTCTACGGCTCCACCCAGCTCCTTAATGAGGCTCTCGCCGGCGGCGCGTCCAATGTCGTCTATGAGATCTCGAAGGGTGTTCTGGGGGTCTTCGGCGGCATCCTTGCCGTGGTGGGCGTGATCATCTGCCCGGTCACCTCCGGCGATACCGCATTCCGCAGCGCGCGCCTCATCTTGGCCGAGACCTTTGGCTTAAACCAGAAAAAAATGAGGAATCGTCTTCTGATCACGATTCCGCTGCTCGTCGTCGGCGGCCTTCTGACCTGGTTTGCCATCGTCAACGACAATGGCTTCCAGATCATCTGGCGGTATTTCTCCTGGAGCAATCAGACGCTCGCCATGATCGCCCTCTGGGTCGCTACGGCTTATCTCCTGAAGGAGAACCGGTATCGCTTCTCCTCCCTCGTCACGGCTTTGCCGGCCACCTTTATGACAGCCGTCAGCTTCACGTATATCCTCACGGCCAAGGAAGGCCTTCGCTTAAACTATAACTTCTCCTGCATCGTCGGCGTCATCATTGCCGCCGCGCTGCTGATCATTTACCTCTTCTTCCTGGCAAAGCGTCAGAAAAAAGCCGGGAAGTAAACGGGCATACATAGTTCGCACTCTGTGCCACCATGTATAAAAGTCGATGGCTCCGCTGCTTCGCAGCTCCCGCCATCGCCGCCTGTATTCACAGTCCGGGCTGTCGCCCTACCTGCTCATACAGGCTAGCCCGCGCTATGGCTGCGCGGATGTGCGTGCGAGCACGCACATCCGGCAGCCGCACCGCGGGACTTTTAGAGTAAATAATCCCGGCCAAATAAAGAAAGCGCTCAGAATCTGTTCTTCCGGGAAAAACGCCGGTGGAAGGCGGCGGCCGGTTTCTTCAGAAGATAGGAGAACGTCCCGGTGAGGGAGGCCTGCTTGTCCGCGATGGAGAGGATCCATCCTTCTTTCGAGGCCGGCAAATGCAGGGCGAGAGGCCACATGTGGAAGCGGATCGCCCGCTCCGTCGCGGTGTCCAGGTCGCAGATGATTTTCCGGGCTTCCTCAACGGAGGCTCCCGGATGCAGCCGGTGGCATTGAAAGGTGCTTTTATAGCGCATTTTCCGGTTTGCCATCCCGAGATCGTGGCAGAGAGCCGCGACGACGAGCCGTTTCTGATCGGTCTCGATGCCGAAGCGCCGAAGGAAGCGGCTGATCCTGAGAGCCGACCGCTCAACCGCGAGGGAGTGCTTTCCGGCTGTCGTTTCCAAGTGGTGCTTCTGCGAAAGACACTGCCGGAAGGCCTCTGAATTCAGGATGGCGCGGCGAAGCTCCTCCTCCGTCGCGGTCGCCATGGAAATGACCTTTTTTTTCTGGATCCCATCAGACATTTTCACTGCTCCTTATCGGTGAATCCTTTTCTTTCAGTTTTGCGCGGCACTGCCTGCGATAGACGCCGGGAGTGCTCCCGTAGGCGTCCTTAAAGCGAAGGCAGAAGTAAGAGCCGCCGACGAAGCCGACCTCTTTGGCGATGGCGGTGACGTTCCGGTCCGTCCCCCTGAGAAGAGCCGCGGCGCGTTCAAGGCGGGTGTTCTCGATAAAAGTCCGAAGGCTGACGCCTTCCGTTTTCAGGAAGATGCGGCCGAGATGCGTCGGCGTCACGCCGATGAGGGCTGCCAGCGCATGGACGGTAAGACGCTCCGGATAGTGACGGAAAATATACGACCGCACGTAGGAGAGGTCCCGGCGGCAGCGGCTCCGGCCGACGCTGAAAAATACCTCCGCGTCCGCCGGAAGAACGTTGGACGGGGAATACTGAAGGATCCCGCGCAGCTGCACAGGCGGCTCCGAAAAGCCGGAACCGGCCGGATTCGCGGGAAAGTTAAGATTTCCGGCGGCTGCCGCCGCGGGATCCGCCGGGAAAAAACCGATGCCTCTTGCCTGCCAGGTGAAAAAGCCCTGCTGACCTGGCTGCCGGTCCGCAAGGTTCTCTATGCATATTTCCTGCTGTTTTGCCTTCATTTTCTGAAAAACCTTTCTTATCTGTAAACTGTGAGTTGCTGTTCACATCCGAGCCGGGCACTCGCCCTAAAGAACCAGCTGCGCGTCGCTGTCTGGCTGCTAAGGCAAGGACAATTCTATTGCAAAACGCCTTCGTTACCGTGACGGAGTGAACAACTGTGATCCGGCGGGATCGGGACCGCGCAATGCGCGAACCCGCCCGTGACCGGGGACGCTGCCCGAAACGGCCGCGTGCGGCTGCCGGACGACTTCCGGCGGCGAGGGAAAGAGCCGTATTTGCGGCGGCCGTCTGCGAGGGTTTTGCGTAGAATACAGCAATTTTACAGAAAAAGCAATGAAAAATGCATATTTCAACCAAATGTTTATACTTTTGATCAGATTGTTTATATTTTCCGGCAAATATCCGGGCGGAAGCTGCGGGTCAGTCTCCCCGAAATTTTTCCAGGATCGTGAATTTCCGTCCCTGCGAGCATATGAGCCCGTCATCGTTCATGCGCTTGATCTCGCGCATCATGGCGGAGCGGTCGACGCAGAGGTACTCGGCGAGGGCGGCGAGGCTTAAGGGGATGGTGATCTCATCCATGCCGGCAACATACATCTGCTGGAAGGAGAGGTAAGCCATCAGCTTTTCCCGAAGGCTCCGGCGGCTCAGGATGTTCATGCGGACGGACTGCTCGCGGGAATGGCTGGCGGACATGAGGACGAGGTCCTTCATGACCTCCTCGTGGTGGTCGCAGCCGCCGCTGCAGCCGCCGAGGACCCTGGCCATATTAATGAAGCGGACGGTGCAGTCGGTGTCGGCGATGACATAGCCGGTCTGGTTTTCCGGGAGGAGCGTGTAATACTCGCTGAAGCTGCTGCCCTCCGACAGGTATTCGAGGATGTTGTCCGTGCCGGCTTCATCCACGGCGGAAATGTGGGCGCGGCCTTTCGTGAGAATGCCGCAGCGGCCGGTGTTTTCGGTCATGGCAAGAATGACCTCGTCCTTCCTGTAGGTGGAGAGGTAATCAAAGTCACATTTTTTTTTGTCGTGGTGAATTGATGATTTTACCATAAATACATCCTTAAAGTTCGCGGCCTGGGCGCGGAGGCTGTTTAATCCGGGGAACGAACGTCACTGTCGTTCACGGCGTGAACAAACGAAACTCGAAAGGATCAGCTTTGCGCCGAGGCGGCCTGTGAGGCAAAGATGAGAGCGGAAATCTTAGATGGCCGCTCTGCCGGCATTTGTTAATATTGTACAAAGGCCATTTTCCTGCATGGTAATAAATAATTCATATTTGTAATTGTAACCTAAAAAAGTTGCATTTGCAACACTATGTTTTTACAGAGAGTGTTATGATTGGCTATAGTAGCTATATGTTTTCACACATATACGGTAAGGGAGAAAATCATGGCAAAACTTAATGGAGCAGCATTGGCTCAGATCAATGCGATCTGCGACAGGTACGCAGACACAAAAACGCCGCTCATGATGATCTTAAGCGACATCCAGCGGGAATATGGCTATATCCCGATCGAGGTGCAGGAAATCGTGTCCGAGCGGACCGGCATCTCCGTCGCTGAGATCTACGGCGTGGTTACCTTCTATTCCTTCTTCTCTTTGACGCCAAAGGGAAAGTATGTCATCGGATGCTGCCTGGGAACGGCCTGCTACGTCAAGGACGCGCAGAAGGTTATCGACAAGTTCTCCGATGAGCTGAAGATCGCCCCCGGCCAGACGTCCGATGACGGGCTCTTCACCCTCGATGCGCTGCGCTGCATCGGTGCCTGTGGCATCGCGCCGGCAGTAACCATCAACGGAACGGTGTATCCCAAGGTGACTGTGGATCAGGTTCCTGAAATCATCGCGTCTTATCGCAGTCAGGAGGCTTAAACATGGAAGTACGTACTAATGAACAGCTCGATCAGGCTGTGTGCAGCTGCACAGAGTGCTTCAAGAGCAAAATTGACGGCAGCAACGGCAAGCGCGCGGTTCTGCTCTGCGGAGGTACCGGCTGCCTTTCGTCCCATTCCGACGAGATCAAGGAAAAATTCGAGAAGATCATCGCTGAGAAGGGTCTGCAGGACAAGTTCTCGGTGAACCTGGTCGGCTGCTTCGGCTTCTGCTCGCAGGGACCGTTCGTGAAGATTTATCCGGAAGATACGCTGTATCGCCTGGTCAGCCTGGACGACGTGGAAGAGATCGTTGAGAAGGATCTCATCGGCGGCGAGATCGTTGACCGCCTTCTCTATGTCGAGCCGGCCACCGGCCAGAAGGTCCAGAAACAGGAAGATATCAATTTCTATAAGAAACAGAAGAGAATCGCGCTTCACGGCTGCGGCGTCATCAATCCCGAGGACATCAACGAGGCTCTCGGCTACGGCGCGTTCATGGGCATCAAGAAGGCTCTGACCATGACCCCGGCGGAGGTCGTCGACGAAGTGCTCGCTTCCGGCCTCAGGGGGCGCGGCGGCGGCGGATTCCCGACCGGCCGCAAGTGGTCCTTCGCCCTTTCCGCGAAGTCCGATCAGAAGTATGTCGTCTGCAACGGCGACGAAGGCGATCCGGGCGCGTTCATGGATCGTTCCATCCTTGAAGGAAATCCGTTCGCGGTCATCGAAGGCATGATGATCGCCGGTTACGCGATCGGCGCGACCGAGGGTTATTTCTATGTCCGTGCCGAGTACCCGATTGCCGTCAAGCGTCTCCAGATGGCCATCGATGCCATGAATGAGATCGGCATCCTCGGCGATAACATCCTGGGCACCGATTTCTGCTTCCAGGCGAACATCCGTCTCGGCGCCGGCGCATTTGTCTGCGGCGAGGAGACCGCGCTTCTGAACTCCATCCAGGGCCAGCGCGGCATGCCGCGTCCGCGTCCGCCATTCCCGGCCGTGAAGGGTCTGTGGGACAAGCCGACCGTCGTCAACAACGTCGAGACGCTGGCCTGCGTACCGTACATCCTTCGCGAAGGCGCTTCGGCCTTCAATTCCGTCGGAACCGAGCGCTCCAAGGGCACCAAGGTGTTCGCTCTCGGCGGCAAGGTCAACAACGTCGGCCTTGTGGAAGTCCCGATGGGAACCACGCTCCGCGAGCTCGTCTACGACATCGGCGGCGGCATCCCCGGCGACAAGAAGTTCAAGGCCATCCAGACCGGCGGCCCGTCCGGCGGCTGCCTGACGGCGGAATTCCTCGATGAGCCGATCGACTTCGACAACCTCGTAGCCAAGGGCTCCATGATGGGCTCCGGCGGCGCGATCGTCATGGACGAGGACAACTGCATGGTCAACATCGCGAAATTCTACATGGAATTCATCTGCGATGAATCCTGCGGCAAATGCTCGCCCTGCCGGATCGGCACGAAGCGTATGCTCGAGATCCTGACCAGGATCTGCGACGGCAAGGGGACCATGAAAGATTTCGATGAACTGGAGACCCTCGCCGAGGCGTCGAAGAACAATTCGCTCTGCGCATTGGGACAGACCGCGGCCAACCCAATCGTCTCCACCATGACCCACTTCAAGGACGAGTACATTGCACATATTGTGGACAAGAAGTGCCCGGCGGGCATCTGCAAGAACCTGATGCAGTACAAGATCGTCAAGGACAAGTGCTTCGGTTGTGGTCTCTGCGCACGTCAGTGCCCGGTAAGCTGCATCAGCGTCACGGACTACACGGCACCTGGCAAGAAGAAACCCGCTTACGAGATTGACGCTTCTAAGTGCATCAAGTGCGGCATGTGCATCTCTTCGTGCAAGTTCAAGGCCATCATCAAGGAATGATTGGGAGGTAAGTTATGGGACTCATTGATATAAAAATCGAAGGCCAGCCCTATAAAGTAGAAGAGGGGCTGACCATTCTGGAAGCCGCCAGACAGTGCGGCTATGATATTCCTTCGCTCTGCACGTTCAATCATGGCGAATGCTCCCTGGGTTCGTGCCGTGTCTGCCTCGTCGAGGCAACGGGCGCCAGAGGCCTTGTGGCCTCCTGCGTCTATCCGGTCGCTCCGGGCATGGAGATCAAGATCTCCTCTCCGAAGGCCGTCAAGGCCAGAAGGACTTCTGTCGAGCTCCTTCTCTCCAACCACAACCAGAACTGCCAGCAGTGCCGCAAGAACGATAACTGCGAGCTCCTCAACGTCGCCAAGCTGACCGGCGCGCGTGAGAACGTCTTCCAGGGTGAAAAGACCCCGACGACGCTCGACGAGGTCACGCCGTCCATCGTCCGCGACACGTCCAAGTGCGTTCTCTGCGGACGCTGCATCGCCCGCTGCAAAGCCGCGCACGGCCTCAGCGTGCTTGGCTTTGAGAACCGCGGCTTCTCGACGATCGTCGGCCCGGCCGGCAACAAGTCCTTCGCGGACAGCCCCTGCCTCCTCTGCGGCCAGTGCGTCTCGGTCTGCCCGACCGGCGCCCTCATGGAGAAGTCCGAGATCTGGAAGATCGACCAGGCGATGGCGGAAGGCAAGCATGTCATCGTGCAGACGGCTCCGGCGGTCCGCGCTTCCCTCGGCGAAGAGTTCGGCATGCCGATCGGCACGCCGGTGACCGGCAAGATGGCCGCCGCTCTCCGCAGGCTTGGCTTTGCGAAGGTCTATGACACCAACTTCGGTGCCGACCTTACGATCATGGAGGAGGCCAGCGAGCTTCTTTCCAGAATTAAGAATAACGGAACTCTGCCGATGCTCACCTCCTGCTCGCCGGGCTGGGTAAACTATGCCGAGTATTACTATGGCGACTGCCTGGATCATCTGTCGACCTGCAAGTCTCCGCACGAGATGGAAGGCGCGATCCTTAAGAGCTACTACGCGGAGTGGAATCACATTGACCCGAAGGACATCTTCGTGGTCTCCGTCATGCCCTGCACGGCCAAGAAGTTCGAGAAAGAGCGCCCGGCTCTCGCGAACGAAGCTGGTCTGCCGGATGTCGACGCCGTCATCACCACGAGGGAGCTCGGCGACCTCATCAAGCGCAGCGGCATCAACTTCGCGAAGCTTCCGGATGAAGATTTCGATCAGGATCTGGTCGGAACGTACACCGGCGCGGGCGTCATCTTCGGCGTCACGGGCGGTGTTATGGAAGCGGCGCTCCGCAGCGCGTACTTCGCACTGGAAGGCAAGGAATACGGACCGATCAACTTCACGGAAGTCCGCGGTCTCCAGGGTCTTAAGGAAGCCACCCTTACCATGGGCGGCAAGGAGATCAAGGTTGCGATCGCCAGCGGCATGGTCAACGTGAAGCCGATCATGGACGACATCCGCGCCGGCAAGAGCCCGTATACCTTCATCGAAGTCATGTGCTGCCCGGGCGGCTGCATCGCCGGCGGCGGTCAGTCCTATGTGAAACCGGCTCTCCTTCCGAACGAGGATCTGAATATCCTGGATACCTACAAGGAGAAGAGGGCGGCTGCGCTCTATTCGGAGGACGAGCGCCAGGCGTATCGTCAGTCCCACAACAACCCGCAGATCCAGCATCTGTACAGCGGGTATCTGGGCGTTCCGAACGGCCACAAGGCTCACAAGCTTCTGCACACCACCTATCAGAGCGACCGCGTACGTTTTAAATAATTGATTTTGCCTTGCCGGCTGTGCGCTGTTTTTCGGCGCACAGCCGGTTTTTGCGTTCTACAGAGCCGCGCAAGGAATTTCGCTGCCTTTACGCAGCTCGCGGCAAGGGCAGGGATTCAGCCGGCACAAATGAATTGTAGATACTTTTTGAGATGTTTTGCAAATGCATTTTTGGTTTCCAGAACGGTCATAATGAAGTTTTTAGAAATTTAAAAGTCTGAAAATTTAGAAATTTAAAAAATAAGCCATTAATTAAAAAATAACTATTGACAAATGAAGCGACATGATTTACAATAAGACCATCACAAAACAAGAGAAACAAAAAAACCAAAGGCCTAAGGTTTAGAAAGTTATCGGAGCAGCTACAGCAGCAGCCTTGAAAAAGGAATTGCAGGCAGGAGGGTGAAAACCCGGAAAGCGAGGAAAATCCAATGCGCTAGTTATTTTCCTGATTTCTAAAAATCTTATCCGGAAGTCAGATTTCCACGGGGCCAGATGATCGGACAGACCCGATCCGGGACAGAAAGAAAAAAAGAAAGGTAGTCGGAGCTTTTCAAAGTATTCTAAGGAAGTCCAAAGATAAGCCGTTAGCAGAGAGAAGTTGACAGGAAAAGATTAAAGGAATTCGGGCAAACAGGAGGAAAGCGGGATTTACAACTGAATAAGCGAAAGGAGGTTATACAGTGAAACTTCTAAATATTCATTAAAAGGCCCATTCGAGGGGAGAAATCGAATGGGCCTAAATTTTTTTTACTTTTGGCAGGTTGATTTTCCTTTTTCGGAACTCCTGAATGTGTTACAATAAACCAATCTAACCATAGCAGGGAGGGACGGCTTTCTATGATCAGAAATTATCACACGCACACAACACGCTGCCGTCATGCCCGCGGGACGGAGCGCGAATTTATCGAGCGGGCGATCGCGGACGGCAGAAAAGTCATCGGCTTCTCGGATCACTCGCCGTATCTTTTTTCGGATGGCTATTACTCGACGTTCCGGATGTATCCGGAGGAGCTGGAAGGCTATGTGACGACGATCCTGGCCCTGAAGGAGGAGTATCGCCGCGACATAGAGATCCACGTTGGGCTGGAAATGGAATACTATCCGGCATTTTACGAGAAGACGATCCGGTTCATGGAGGACTATCCGCTGGAATACGCGCTCCTGGGGCAGCACTGCCTTGGAAATGAGATGGGTGAGCATTTTTCCGGGAGGTACACGGAAGATCCGGCCCTTCTTCGGAGGTTCGTCGACCAGGTCATCGAGGCGATCCATGTCGGGCGCTGGCTTTATATCGCCCATCCGGACATTTTTAATTTCCCGGCGGACCGCCCGGTCTATAAGGAAGAGATGCGGCGGCTTTGCGTTGCGGCGAAGGAGCAGGGAGTCCCGCTGGAAATCAACCTCCTGGGCCTGTCGACGCACCGGAATTACCCGAACCATGCCTTCTGGGAGATCGCGGCGGAGGTCGGGAACGTGACGGTCCTCGGCGAGGACGCGCACTGGATCGACGAGCCCATCCCGAAGGCGGCCGAGGAAACGGCGCTTAGCTGGGTGCGGGAGCTCGGCCTTAACCTCGCGGACAGCTTTGCGCTCGCGCCGTGGAAAAATATCGGCCTGCGCTGATCGGGCGTATGCTCTATAATTTGTCCTCTTGCATTTTCCGGAAAAACTGGCATAATGGGAATATATTTGAATTTGACGAATCGGGAGGTTTCGACGTATGGAACATTTGACGACGGTCCGGGAGCTTTTTAAGGAAACGGACAGATTCCTTGATACAAAGGTGCGCGTGGGCGGCTGGGTCCGCAGCATCCGAGATTCCAAAACATTTGGCTTTATGGTGCTGTCGGACGGCTCCTTTTACACGACGCTCCAGGTCGTTTTCCATGATCAGATGGAGAACTTCGCCCAGATCTGCCGGCTGAACGTCGGGGCGGCGGTGATCGTCACCGGTACGCTGGTCGCGACGCCCGAGGCGAAGCAGCCCTTCGAAATCCAGGCGGACGAGATCGCCGTCGAGGGAACCTCCGCGTCGGACTATCCGCTTCAGAAGAAGCGGCACAGCCTGGAGTTCCTCCGCACGATGCCGCACCTGCGCCCGCGGACGAACACCTTCCAGGCGGTTTTCCGCGTGCGTTCCCTCATTGCCTACGCGATTCATAAATTCTTTCAGGAGAGGGATTTTGTGTATGTCCACACCCCGATCATCACCGCTTCCGACGCGGAGGGCGCGGGCGAGATGTTCCAGGTGACCACCCTGCCGCTGGATAAGGCTCCGCGCACGGAGGACGGCGCGGTCGATTATACGAAGGATTTCTTCGGGAAGATGACCAACCTCACCGTTTCCGGGCAGCTCAACGTCGAGCCCTTTGCCCAGACCTTCCGGAGCGTCTACACCTTCGGACCGACCTTCCGCGCCGAGAATTCCAACACCGCGCGGCACGCGGCCGAATTCTGGATGATCGAGCCGGAAATCGCCTTTGCCGATCTCGAGGACGATATGGAGCTCGCGGAGGCGATGCTGAAATATATCATCCGCTTCGTCCTGGAGAACGCCCCGGAGGAGCTTGCATTTTTCAACCAGTTCGTCGACAAGGGCCTGATTGAGCGCCTGGAGCATGTGGCAAATGCGGATTTCGGGCGGGTGACGTACACGGAGGCGATCGAGCTTCTTCTTAAGTCCGGCCGGAAGTTTGACTATCCCGTCAAATGGGGCGTGGATCTTCAGACGGAGCATGAGCGGTATCTGACGGAGGAGGTCTTTAAACGGCCGGTCTTCGTGACGGATTATCCGAAGGAGATCAAGGCCTTCTATATGAAGCAGAATCCCGACGGGAAGACCGTGGCGGCGATGGACTGCCTGGTTCCCGGGATCGGCGAGATCATCGGCGGCTCCCAGCGCGAGGAGGATTACGACAAGCTCCTCGCCCGCATGGAGGAGCTGGGGATGGATCTTGGCCAGTATCAGTTCTATCTTGATCTTCGCAGGTTCGGCACCACAAGGCACGCGGGCTTCGGGCTTGGCTTTGAGCGCTGCGTCATGTACCTGACCGGCATGGCGAACATCCGCGACGTACAGCCGTATCCGCGCACGGTGAGGAACTGCGAACAGTAGTTCGGGCAGAGAGGCGAACGCCGAACATCTGCCCCCTCTCGCGAGCCGCGTGCTGCCGAAGGCAGCGGAGTTCCTTACGCGGCTTTGTGAAGTAAAGAGCAGGGGAAAACTCCCCTGCTTTTTGCGCAGGGATCAGAATGTGAGCGGTACAGCCCGGCCGGCAGCAGGCCCGTCCGGGAATCGGGGGAATGGAGGAGAAAAGGTGGAACTGATAGAATTTATTTTGCTGGTGATCCTGCTGCTTTTGAGTCTGTTTCTGCAATTTGTCCTGCTTTCGCAGCGCTCGGACCGGAAAACCTCGGAAAAGCTGGAGGAGCTGGAAAGGAATGCTTCGGCGAAGCTCACGGCGATGGAGACGCAGATCGGCAGGCTCGGGAAGACGGTCGTGAAGAATGCCGAGCGGGGAGCCGAGGCCGACGCGCTGCTGCGCACCGAAGTGACCAACACGATGAATGAAGGCACGCGCACGCAGAGCGAGCAGCTGATCCATATCGCGAACAGCGTGAACAGCCAGCTGTCCGCGAGTACGAAAAACCAGAACGATCAGCTTTCGTCCCTGAGAAAGACAATGGACGAGCGCCTGACGGCTATATCGGACAGTCAGAACGCGCAGCTTTTATCCCGGACAAAGACGATGGACGAGCGCCTGACGGCGCTTTCGGACAGCCAGAACGCGCAGCTTGCGGCGCTGACGAAGACGATGGACGAGCGTCTGGCGGCGCTTTCGGACAGCCAGAACGCGCAGCTTGCGGCGCTGACGAAGACGATGGACGAGCGCCTGACGGCGCTTTCGGACAGCCAGAACACGCGGCTTGCGGAACAGATGAGCCAGGTCAACGGCCGCGTCGACCGGATGACCAACGTCACGGATGCGAAGATGGACGCGATCACGAAGGTCGTGGACGAGAAGCTGGACCGTCTCACCGGGATCGTGGATCAGAAGCTGGATGAGACGCTGAACCGCCGTCTTGACGAGAACTTTAAGCAGGTCGGCGACCAGCTCGGGAAGCTTTACAAGTCTCTGGGTGAGCTGGAGCGGCTTTCTGCAGGCGTCGGGGATCTTAACCGGACCCTGTCAAATGTCAAGACCCGCGGTATTTTCGGCGAGGTGCAGCTTGGCCGGATCCTTGAGGAGACGATGGCCAGTTCCCAGTATGAGGTCAATGTGGCGACGAAGCAGGGCTCTCTGGACCGGGTCGAGTACGCCGTGCGTTTTCCGGCCCAGGACGGCTCCGGCGAGGTGGTCTATCTGCCGATCGACGCGAAATTTCCGTCAGATATCTACAACAGGATCGTCGATGCTTCGGCAAATGGCGATCCGGCGGCGCTCGCGGAGGCGCAGAGGGAGCTCCGGGCGAGGATCCGGCTCGAAGCGAAGGATATTCAGGAGAAATACCTGGATGTTCCGCGCACGACCGCGTACGCGATCCTCTTCCTGCCGACCGAAGGGCTGTATGCCGAGACGCTCAGGCTCGACGGACTGACCGAGGAGTGTCAGCGGATCGGCGTCCTTCTGGCCGGCCCGACGACCATTACCGCGCTTCTCAACAGTTTGCAGGTAGGCTTCCGCAATATCGCGCTCTCGCAGAAATCCGTGGAGATCATGCGGCTGCTTGAAGCCGTGAAATCCCAGTTTGGGAAGATGGACGACGCGATTGAAAAGACGCGCAAAAAGCTGCTTTCCGCGGAAAAGGCGACGGACGAGATGCAGAAGCGAACCCGCATCATCCAGCGGCAGATGCACCGGATCGGCGAGATGGAACCGGGTGAGGCGAAACGCATCTTAAGCAGCGCGGAGGACGAGGAAGAGGAAGACGAGGAGGCGTAAGCGCGTCGAAAACGGCGCCGAGCGGGCATTTCCTGCGGGAGGTGTTTTCATCGGCTAGTCGTTTGATTTCGGCTGTGACGCATGGCGCCGCACGGGCATTTCCCACGGGAGGTGTTTTATGTATTTGAAATTTCTCTTTGGAGGGAGCGGCGCGGGAAAATCGCGCCGTCTTCTGTCGGAGATCGCGGAGCGGTCGGCGGCCGCGCCGGAGCGGCAGTTCATCGTGCTGGTTCCGGAACAGTTTACGAGCGAAACGCAGCGGGAGCTCCTACGGCTCCACCCGGGACATGTGACGCTGAACGTCGATGTCCTGAGCTTCGCGCGGCTTTCCCACCGGGTATTTGCCGAGGTCGGCGTCGCCGGCCGGCAAATGCTGGGGGAGGTGGGCAAGAGCCTTCTGCTTGAGCGGATCGCGCTCAGGATGGGCGGCGAGCTCGGCATCCTCGGACCGGGGCTTACCCGGCCCGGAAGCATTGCGCAAATGAAATCAATGATCTCGGAGCTGCTCCTTTACGGCATTACGCCGGGGCAGCTTTTTTCGCTTGCGGGGGAAAAGCCGGGCGGGGAAGAAAAAGCGGCCGCCGGCGGGAAATGGCCTTCCGGTCAGGCCAAAAACACCCTGCTTTCGAGGAAGCTGAGGGACATCGCCCGGATCTATGAGCGGTTCCTTGAGGAGATGGGGGAGCGGTTCATGACCGCCGAGGAGGTTCCGGAGGTGCTGGCGCGGAAGGTGGACCGGTCGGAGCTTTTAAAAGACGCGGTGATCGCGCTCGACGGCTTCACGGGCTTTACGCCGCTTCAGTATCATCTCTTAGAAAATCTGATGGGCGCGGCGTCGGAAATGACCGTCGCGATTACCATAGATCCTTCGGAAAACCCTTTTGGCGTGGCGCGGGAGGGCGGACTGTTTTCGCTCAGCCGGGAAACGGTTCAGAAGCTGAACGATCTGGCGAGGGAGACGGGCGCGGCGGTGACCTGGGAGGCGATGACGGGGCTTGACGGGCGGTTCCGGGAGGGGCCGTCGCTTGCGCATCTGGAAGCGTTTCTCTTCCGCCGCCGACGGACGGCGTATCGCGGAAAGCCCGGAGAGCTTAGGCTGCTTGCGGCGCCGAATCCGCTGGAGGAGGTCCGTGAGGCCGCGCGGAGGATCGCTTCCATGGTTCGGCGGTCGGAAGGGATGCTTCGCTACCGGGACTTTGCGGTGATCACGGGAGACCTGCAGGGATACGGAAGCCTTGTGCGGCAGGTTTTCGGGGAGATGGGGATTCCGTGTTTTGTTGACGAAAAGCATTCGCTTCTCCGAAATCCGCTTCTTGAATATGTCCGGGCAGCGGCGCAGATCCTGGCGGAGAGCTTTAGCGCGGTGAGCGTGATCCGGCTTCTTCGAAGCGGCCTTACAGGCCTTCCGACGGATACCGTGGACCGCCTTGAGAATTATATTCTCGGTGCAGGCCTTCGGGGGAAGAGCCGCTGGCGCCAGCCGATCGCGAAAGCTTACCGGGACGAAGATCCGGATGAGCTTCCGATGCTTGAGGCGGCGAGAAAGCATCTGCTGGAGCTTCTGGATCCGCTGGCGGAGGCATTTTCGGCAAGAGCCGGGAGGGGCGACGCCGCAAGGCAGCGGGAGCTGGCGGAAGGGGAAGACAGAGCCGCGGCGGCCCGTCCGAGGGGCACGGTTGCGGAGAAGGCGGAGGCGCTGTACGATTTCCTCGTCCGCAGCGGCGCGGAAGAGGCGCTCATAAAGCGGGCCGAGGCCTGCGCGGAAAGCGGAAGGCAGGATCTTGCCCGGGAATACCGGCAGGTCTATGGGCGCGTCCTTGATTTTCTTGACCGGCTCGTGCGGGTTCTCGGCGAGGAGACCGTATCCATGCGCGATTTCCGGGATCTTCTGGAGGCAGGACTTGCCGAGGAAAAGATCGCCATCATTCCGCCGGGCAACGATCAGGTTCTGGTCGGCGACATGGAACGGAGCCGCCTGGGAAATGTCAAGGCGCTTTTTTTTCTTGGGGTCAACGAAGGTCTGGTGCCGAAGCCGGAGACCGGAGGCGGGCTGCTCTCTGAAGACGACCGCAGGCTTCTTTCGGGCGCTGGCATAAAATTAAAGCCCACGGCGCGGGAAAATATCGCCATCAGCCGATTTTATATGTATCTTGCGCTGACGAAGCCCTCACGCTTTCTGCAGATCAGCTATGCCGAAAGCGACTCCGGCGGCGGGAGCCTCCGGCCTTCCGACCTGGTGTCGGTGCTTCGGGAAATCTTTCCGGAGCTGGCCGTCGAGCGGCCGCCGGAAAGGATCGCGGAGCGCGTAGAGCATCCGTCAAATGCCCACGCCCTTCTGGTGGAGGGTTTTTCCCGTCTCGCGGATGTTGGCGCGGACGCGGCCTTTCTCGAGCTCTATGCGTTTTTCCGAAGAAATCCCATGGAACGTCTTCGACTGGACGCGCTCCTTTCGGCGGCGACGAAACGGAAGCCGAAGGACGCTATCGGGAGGGCGGCGGCCGGCGCGCTTTACGGCAAGATCCTGACCAATTCCGCCTCGCGCCTCGAAAAATTCGCCGCCTGTGAATTTGCGCAATTTGTCCGGTACGGACTGCGGCTGCGGGAGCGCGCGGAATTTCGTTTTACCGCTCTCGACATGGGCAATGTCGTCCATGACGCGCTTGAGCGTTTCGGGAAGGGGCTTTTGCGCGACGGTCTGGATTGGACGGAGATTGCCGACGCGGATCGGAATCTCCGCCTTGCTCTGGCGCTTCGCGAGGCCGCCGAGGGCTACGGCAGCAATATATTGGAAGATTCTCCGCGGAACGCCTATCAGACGCAGCGCATGCTCCGGCTTCTTGGAACCTCGGTGTGGGCCATGCAGGAGCAGCTTCGGCGCGGGAGCTTCCGGCCGGCCTGTTATGAGCTGGCCTTTGGCGGGGATGGCTTACCGGAAGGCCTGCCGGCGGAGGCCTCTTGCGGAGCCGGTTCGATGGAAGGCCTGCCGGCGGAGGCTTCTTGGGAAAGCCGCGGAACGGGAAATCTTCCCGGGCATGCATTTGCCGGGGAAGGCAGCGTGACCGGCTATGACCTCGGGGAAGGGGAAAGCCTCACCCTCATCGGAAGAATCGACCGTGTCGACATTTGTCCGGAAGGCTACGTGAAGGTTGTCGATTACAAGACCGGAAGCCGCGCTTTTGACATCGCGGCCTTTTACCACGGGCTGCAGCTTCAGCTCGTCGTCTATCTGGGCGCGGCGCGGGAGCTTCTTTCGCGCGCGGGACGGCAAATGCGCCCGGCGGGGATGCTGTATTTTGAGATTAAGGATCCGGTCGTGAAGGCGGAGGCCGCCATGACGGACGATGAGCTTCGCGAGGAGATCCTGAAGGAAATGCGGTCTTCGGGGCTGGTGGCGAGTGAGCAGGAGACGCTTCTTCTGCTTGACCGGACCCTGGCGGGGGGCGGCAAGTCGCTGGTGATTCCGGCGGAGATCACGAAGGGCGGCGCGCTTTCGAAGACTTCGAAGGCGGTCACGGCGGAGCAGTTTGAGGAGATGCTGGATTATGCGAAGCAGAAGATCCGCGAGATCGGAACGAGGATTCTGCGCGGGGAGGCGGATGTGAATCCTTACCGCTACCGGGGAAAGACGGCCTGTGATTACTGCGCGTATCGCGAGATCTGCGGCTTTGACCCGAAGATCGGCGGCTACCGATTCCGCGAGCTTCCCGCGATGAAGGCTGAGGAAGTATTCGAAGCCATCGAAGGCGGGGAGCGGTAGGACGAAAGGGGCTATTCCTAAGCGTTCGTCCTTCCTGAACAAAGATTTCAGAAGGCGTGGAAGGATGAAAGGGGCTATTTCCGGGCTTTCGTCCGGTCGGAGGGGAAGCGATTTTTTGAGAGGGGCGCGAAGCTATGAGCGTGACATGGACAAATGAGCAGCGGATGGTGATTGACCGGCGGGATGATAATATTCTCGTGAGCGCATCGGCGGGGAGCGGCAAGACCGCCGTCCTCGTGCGGCGCATTCTCGCGTACCTGACCGACCCGGAGGAAGCCTGCGATATCGACCGGCTCCTTGTAGTCACCTTCACCCGCGCGGCCGCGGCGGAGATGAAAGAACGCATCGGGCGGGCAATCCGCGAAGCCCTCGAAGAAGACCCCGAAAACGCGCATCTGCAGCGGCAGAGCTCGCTGATCCACAACGCGCAGATCACGACGATCGACGGCTTCTGCAGCTGGCTTGTCCGAAATTACTGCTACCGGACGGATCTGGAGCCGGGATTTCGGGTCGGCGAGGAGGGCGAGCTGAAGCTCCTTTCGGCGGATGTTCTGGAGGAGGTTCTGGACGCGGGCTATGGCACGGACGATCCGGCCTTCGGGGAACGCTTCCGGCGGCTTGCCGAGACCTTTGCCACGGGAAAGTCGGACAAAGCCCTTGAGGAGGCGATCCTGAAGGTGGCAAATGCGGCGGAGAGCCAGCCCTGGCCGGGGCTTTGGGTGGCGGAGTGCCGGCGCAATAACCGCGCGGACAACATGCCCGTCCTCGAAAGCCTTCCCTGGATGGCGCATTTTTCGGCAGGTGCGGAGCGGAAGATCCTGGAGGGACTTTCTCTGGCAAATGCAAATCTTTCGCTGGCGGAGAGTCCCGAGGGTCCCTCCGCGTATCTGGCGGCGGCGCAGTCCTACGCGGAGCTCTTCGAAGCCCTCGCCAAAACCATCCCGGGGACAAGGCCGGATCCGCAAAAAACGTCTTCGGCCGCGGCGGGATTGTCCTTCGATCCGGGAGCCCCGGCGGATCGGGGGACGGGCGCTTTCGTGTCGGCGGGATTGTCCTTCGATCCGGGAGCTTCGGTGAATCGGGAGCCGGGCGCTTTCGCGCCGGCGGCCGGGCAGTCTGGGAACACGTACGCGCATCGGCAGCGCCTTCTTTCGGAGTTTTCGCCGGCGGCGCTGGGACGGAAGAAAGCGCCGGCCGGGGAGATCCCCGAGCTTCGCGAGATCTTCAAGGAGCGCCGGGCAGCCATCGACGGTATCCGGAAGCAGCTCTTAGCGATGTACGCCTTTGCGGAGGAGGATGCCGTCGAAAATATGCGGATCAACGAGGAGGTCCTGAACACGCTTCTCGACGCGGCGGAGCTCTACCGGGCGCGCTACGCGGAGAAAAAGCGGGAGCGCCGCCTCGTGGACTTCGCCGACCTCGAGCATTTCGCACTTGAGATCCTGCGCGGAAAGCCGGAGATGACGGAGGGTGGGACGGATGCCTCCGGAAGCGCGCGCGAGCCTCTTGTCCTTGGCCGCACCGAAGTCGCGAGGGAGCTTGCCGGGCGGTTCCGTGAGGTTCTGGTCGACGAATACCAGGACAGCAACGATCTGCAGGAAGCGATTCTGACGGCGGTCAGCCGAATTGAGGACGGCGGGCGGAACTATTTTTGCGTCGGGGACGTCAAGCAGAGCATTTACGGCTTCCGCAATGCCCACCCCGATCTCTTTATGCAGAAATTCGCGCTGTATACGCCGGCTGCCGAAAAGGCCGGAGCCGGGCGCATGCCGGAGCATGCCGCGGAGATGCCCGGACAGGAGACGCAGGCCGGTCCGACGGCCGCGGATCTGTCCGGGCATAAGTCCGGCCTGGGAGATCCGGCCGCGCGGCCGCCCCGCGCCCTTCTCGACCATGCCCGGTTTATTTCTCCGGCGCGGCGGGGCACGCGGATCGACCTTCTGAAGAATTTCCGCAGCCGCCGGGAAGTCCTCTCCGCGACAAATGCCATTTTCCGGCAGGTGATGGTGCCGGCGGCGGGAGGCGTCGCCTATGGGGATGACGCAGCCCTGGTGTATGGGGCAAATGGATATCCGGAGGATACGGGGGACCGCTTTTCGACGGAGCTTCTCGCCGTGATCACCGGAGAAAAGGAGGAGGACGGCGAGGATTTTCTGGAGGAGACCGGGGCGGGCGCGAAGCGGGAGCTGGAAGCCCGAGCGATCGGCGAGCGCATCCGCCGGATGGTCCGCTATGAGGAAATCTGGGACGAAAAGGCCGGGCGGATGCGTCCGGCGGAGCTTCGGGACATCGTGATTCTTCTTCGGACCATGGCCGGCTGGGCGGATACCTTTGCCGGGGTTTTGGAATCCATGGGGATCCGCGCGTACTCGACGGCGCGGAGCGGGTACTTCTCCGCAACCGAGGTTGCCCTGATCCTGGACTATCTCGCCATCGTGGACAATCCCCTGCAGGACATTCCTCTGGCGGCGGTCCTCCACTCGCCCATTGCGGGGCTGGATGCCGAGGAGCTGGCCCGGGTGCGTCTGGTCTTCGGCTCGCCGGCCGCGGACAGGACGCTGACCCGGAAAAGCCTCTGGGAATGCGTCAGGGAGGCTCTGGGAGAGCGGACCGCGGCGGCGGGCCGCGGCGGAGGGGACGGGATTCCTCGCTCCGCTCAGGATGACAGCGGTAAAACACCGGATGGCGGCGGGGCGCTCTCGCGGGATACCGTGGAAAAGCTTCGCGTATTTTTCAGCTTCTATGAGGAGGTTCGGGCGGACGCGCCGGATATGCCGCTTCACGAGCTGATCTGGAAAATCTACGGCGGCACCGGATATTTTGATTATGCCTCGGCGCTTCCGGGCGGCGTCCAGCGGGCGGCGAATCTCCGGATGCTTGCGGAAAAGGCCCGCGATTACGAAAACACAAGCTTCGTGGGGCTCTCATCCTTCATCCGCTACATCAACAATCTGAAGCGCTATGAGGTGGACCTTGCCGCGGCGGGCACCGTCGGAGAGAATGAGAATGCCGTGCGCATCATCAGTATTCACAAGAGCAAGGGACTGGAATACCCGGTTGTCTTCGTCGCCGGCCTGGGCAAGGCCTTCAACCGGCGCGAACTTACGGAAAAGCTCCTTGTCGACGCGGCGGACGGCCTCGCCGCCGACTGCACGGACCTTCGGCGGCGCTCGGTTGTCCCGACCGTCAAAAAAGAAGCCGTCAAGCTGCATTTGCTGCAGGACATGGTCGGAGAGGAGCTGCGCGTTCTCTATGTGGCCCTCACCCGGGCCAGGCAAAAGCTCATCCTCACCGGAACCGCCGCGGACGAGGAGGCCTACAGCGAGATGGCCAATCTCCCGCTGCCGCTTTGCGCAGAGACGCTCGGCGAAGGCTATATCCTTGGCGCGAAGACGCCCATGGAGCTCATTGTCCCGGCCGTCCGACGCACGCGGCAGCGGGCGGAGCTCGAAAGAAAGCGGGAAGCACTCGCGGAAAGCTCCGGGGAAAAGGCTGCTTCGGCAAATGGCGGCCCGGAGGAATCTGCGGGCGCCGTCGGGCAACAGGAGAAAGAGCCCGGGTCCGCCGGTTTCGCGCTGATCGGGGAAGTGCTTGTGAAGCCCTCGGAGCTTGCCGCCGAGGCGGTCGCGTCGCAGGCGGAGGAGCAAAACATCTTTGAGCGCCTCCGGCAGCTGTCTCCGGATGAAGTCTTTGATCCGGAGGTCCGGGATATTCTTGAAGACCGTCTCGCGTTTCGATATCCCTACGCGGAACGGACGAAAATCCCGGTGAAGGTTTCGGTCTCGGAGCTGAAAAAAGGCTTCGCGGAGGATGAGGACAGCGCGAAGGTCTACGAAGCTCCGGAAATCATCCCTTATGTCCCGCCGTTCATCCGCGAGCGGGAGGCGGCGGAGGCGGAGGAAACGCCGCCGGCGGCCGGCGGCGCGGCGCGGGGCACGGCCTTCCACCGCGTGATGGAGCTCCTTCGCTTCGGAGAATTTGCGCCGGACGACGTGAAGGACGCTTTGGAATGCGAAGAACGGGTTCGCCGCCAGATCCGGGAATTTGTCGAGAGCTGCCGGATGGAGGAGGGGGAAGCGGCGCTCGTAAACACCCGCGACATCGCCGCATTTGTCAGAAGCGGGCTCGGGCAGCGGTTTGTTCGGGCGGCCAAAGCGGGAAAGCTCCGCCGGGAACAGCCATTTGCCATGGAAGCTCCCGCAGAACAGATCCGGCCGGATTATCCGCCGGGCGAGACGATCCTTGTACAGGGAATCATTGACGCATATTTTTTTGAGACAAATGCGGATGGCCGGGAGGAGATCGTGCTTGTGGATTACAAGACCGACCGCGTCCCCGATCTCGCGCAGCTTGCCGTCCGCTACCGCCTGCAGCTCGACATATATGCGGAAGCGCTGCAAAAAGCTACCGGGCTGGGGATTGCCGAAAAAATCATCTGGTCCTTTTGCTTCGGCCGGGAATTGTACGTATAAAAGAGGAGGAACGGGCGGGAGGCGATAACATCCGACCAAAAAATCCTGAAAATATTTGTCAAGGCTTGCGTTTAAGGGGCTTTTTGTGTATAGTTACGGAGTTAAGGATTATTTGGCATCAACATTTGCCACGCACCTCCCAACCACCGGGAGCATTTACGAAAGAAGGTGAGACTAATGGTCGAGTTGGATCCGATCCGCTATGAACTGAACGCCTACGACGAACCCTTAGTTGAAATGAGGGATTCACTTTAACCTCGCTGTCAAAGAAAAGCGAATCGAAGAATTGAATCATGAGCTTGCGGAACCGGACATCTGGAACGATCCCGACGAGGCGCAGAAGAAGACAAAGCTTCTCGCGTCGCTCAAGGCGGATGTTTCCGGCTACCAGAACCTGGTGAACGCCCGCGACGACATCCGCGATATGATCGCGATGGCGGACGAGGAGCCGGATCCGGACCTGGTTCCGGAGGTTCGGCAGATGTTCGACGACTTCAAGGCGGGCTTTGAGAAGATCCGCATGAAGACGCTGCTTTCGGGCGAGTACGACGCCTGCAACGCGATCGTCACCCTGCACGCCGGAACCGGCGGCACCGAGGCGATGGACTGGACGCAGATGCTGTACCGCATGTATTCGCGCTGGGCGGAGGCCCACGGGCTTACCCTCGACGTCCTCGATATCCTGGAGGGCGACGAGGCGGGACTTAAGTCCGTGACCTTCCAGGTGAACGGCGAAAACGCCTACGGGCTCTTAAAGTCCGAGCACGGTGTCCACCGGCTGGTCCGTATCTCCCCGTTCAACGCGAACGGAAAGCGTCAGACGTCCTTCTCCGCCTGCGAGGTCATGCCGGATATCGAGGAGGATCTCGACATCGAGATCGACCCGAAGGATATCCGCATCGATACCTACCGCTCTTCGGGCGCCGGCGGCCAGCACATCAACAAGACATCCTCGGCCATCCGCATCACGCATTTCCCGACGGGTATCGTGGTGACCTGCCAGAACGAGCGCTCGCAGTTCCAGAACAAGGACAAGGCGTTTCAGGAGCTCAAGATCAAGCTGTTCATGCTCAAGCAGCAGCAGAATGCCGAAAAGCTCGACGATATCCGCGGCAAGGTCACGGAGATCGCCTGGGGCAACCAGATCCGTTCCTATTTCCTGCAGCCCTATCAGCTGATCAAGGATCTGCGGACGGGCGAGGAGCAGACGAATGCGCAGAAGGTTCTGGACGGCGATATTGATCCGTTCATCAACGCGTTCCTTAAATGGGAGGCGCTCGGCGGACGGGCGAAGGAGGCCGCGGCTGACGCGACGGCGATCCGGTAAATAACGAATGAGGCGGGAGGGTAATCCTGCTGATTTAGTCACGGGCCCGCAGCCGGACAGCGACGCGCAGCGAGTGTGCCGGCTCGGATGTGAAAGTAACAAGGAGTTGTACAATGATTAAAGTAGCGATCATGGGGTATGGCACGGTGGGGGCCGGCGTTTATAAGGTCCTGACCGGAAACCGCGGCGAGATCACGCGCCGCCTTCAGGGCGAGGAGATCGAGGTCGCGCACGTCCTGGATCTCCGGGATTTTCCGGGAGATCCGGCGGAGGCCGTGCTCACCCACGACTTTCAGGATATTTTAAACGATCCCGAGGTGGCTATCGTTGTTGAGACCATGGGCGGGCTTCGTCCGGCCTACGGCTTCACGAAGCAGCTCCTGGAGGCCGGCAAATGCGTCTGCACGTCGAATAAGGAGCTTGTGGCCGAGCATGGGCTGGAGCTTCGCAGGGTTGCGCACGCAAGCGGCGTCAACTACCTCTTTGAGGCGAGCTGCGGCGGCGGGATCCCGGTGATCCACGTCCTCGACGGTGCGCTCACGGCGGACTACATTGATGAGGTGAGCGGCATCCTCAACGGAACCACGAACTATATTCTTTCGCAGATGACCGCGCAGGGGCAGGATTTCAACGAGGCGCTGAAGGAAGCGCAGGCCATGGGCTACGCGGAGCTCCATCCGGAGGCCGATATCGAGGGCCACGACGCGCAGCGCAAGATCGCCATCCTCTCCACGCTGGCCTACGGGAAATATATCAATTATAAAAATGTATACACGGAGGGAATATCCTGCATCGACAGCGTGGACATTGCCTTTGCAAAGGCGGTGGGACGGAAGATTAAGCTCATCGCCAGAAGCCGCCGCACGGCGGAGGGAACCTTTGCCATGGTCGCGCCGATGATGATCGGACGGGAGAATCTGCTCTACAACGTGGACGGGGTCCTCAACGCGGTGCAGCTTCACGGCAATGCCGTCGGAAACGTAACGCTCTTCGGAAGCGGCGCAGGGAGCCTTCCGACGGCCAGCGCGGTCGCCGGCGACGTGATCTCCTGCGCGCGCAGCCTTCATGAGCCGATTCCGTCGGACTGGAGCGATCAGGAAATGGACCTTCTCGAAAGCGAGGAGATGCCCTGCGCATTTTTCGTGCGGTTCAGGGGATCGGAGAGCGAAGCCCGGGAGCTTTTTGCGGACGCGGAGCTTACCCGCATCCCGGAAACCGACGAGATCGGCATTACGACCGGGATCATGACCGAAAAGAGCCTCATGGATGTCCGCTCCGGAACCGGCCACATCGTCAAGGCGATCCGTCTGGGATGAGGCGGTGAAGACCAAAGGGCCGCGAAACCTGCCGGACGGAGGCGTCTGGCAGGTTTCCGATTATTCAAAGAGCCGCGTAACGAATTAAGGCTGCCCCTGGCGGGGCGCGGCTCGAGGGCAGGCGCAGAGGTTCCGCAGCCGCCCCCTGCCCTGTTGGAGACAGAAAAGAACCTGCGGCAAGTGCCGAAAAGGGGGATCGAATATGTTGATTGTAAAGAAATTCGGCGGGACATCGGTGGGCACGCCCGAGCGGATCATGAACGTGGCGAAGCGCTGCGTGGAGGATTACCGAAAAGGAAACGATGTCGTGGTGGTGCTCTCCGCGATGGGAAAGACGACGGATGAGCTGATCGCGCTGGCGCACACCGTGAACAGCCGCCCGCCGAAACGGGAGCTCGATATGCTCATGACCACCGGCGAACAGGTGTCGGTAGCGATGATGGCGATGGCCA
>CACZBB010000004.1 GCA_902779245.1 uncultured Lachnospiraceae bacterium
GCGACAAACTATAATTTTATGGTTCATACACAGGCTGATTTATGTCACTGGCCCGTGCCAAACAGCGAGTGTTTGGCACGGGAGTGACTTGTAACCTTTTTTGACATACATCGAGGTCTGGGGAAAGTACCTCCCGAGGGACGGCCTTTCCATAGATCTTTACGGCAAATGCGGCAAACTGGAAACGCAGGTCAGCGGTAGGCTATATATCTGTGATTTATATGAGGGATGATTTTTACCGGCAGCCCGCAGCCGGACAGCAAGTGTCCGGCTCGGGTGAGAACATTAACGGGCGGTTTCGTGAAAGATTTATGAAAATAGGTCTTCCTTCCCGGGAAGTTTTGGGTTATAATGCACTTTGTATCTTTGTTTGGGATTCGAAAAAAGAAAAACGGAACCAGACAGAACAAGGTTTTGGAAGAGCCGTGCGAAAGCATAATCCGTGGCCCGGGTGTTTTGACACCCGAACCTTATCAGGTAAGCCCGGAAAGCGCCCTTCGCCAGATTTCAAAACCGGGCAGCATGTTGTACGTATTCCAATAAAGGGAGGAACACAATGAAAGCAAAGAAGGTTCTTGCCTCTCTCCTGGCCGTCGCGATGGTTGGTTCGCTGGCAGCCTGCGGGGGCGGCGCGCAGTCATCCACACCGACGACGTCTTCAACCGCGTCCAAGGCTGAGAGCACGGTGAGCAGCAAGGCGGAAAGCACCACGCCCACCACGTCCAGCACGGCAGAGAGCACCTCGTCCGGCGGAACCGAGACCTCGGGCCTGGAGTACGCGGGCGATACCCGCAAGGCGGCGGAGGTTTTCCCGGATCTTTACGATGCGGATCAGTATAATGAAGACTCTTCCGAGGTTTATAATGAAACGCTCGGCAAGTTCTACAATACCTACAGCACGGCCAAGGAAGAGGAGGATCTCTCCTCCCGCTGGACGATGATGGCGATCGCGGAAGGCGAGATGCTCGCGGAAGCGATCATGATCCCGCTGCAGAGCCGCGGCGGCAACTATGCCATCTCCCGCGTTGCGCCGAGAACAGTCAACACCACTCTCTGGGGTTCTGACAACGAGCGCTATCATCAGGCAGTCATCGTTGCCGGCGACAAGTTCCTGACGGCCGAGCAGGTGGACGCGATCCGCAAAGCCTGGGCCGAGCAGGCCGGCACGGGCAAGTTTGAAGCCTGGGTCAAGCAGTATCTTGCGGATCAGGGCTATAAGCTCAACGATGCTTACAATATGCCTTACACCAGCGACCCGAATACCTGGGATACCCTTGCGACCTCCAAGGAAGCGGATACCGAAAAGATCATCCAGACCTATGACGGCCTGTATGAGTATGACATGGAAAATGTTCAGCAGCCGGCGCTCGCCATCTCCCACGAGGAGAGCGAGGATGGCCTTACGCATACCTTCAAGCTTCGCGAAGGCGTTGTCTGGGTCGATTCCCAGGGCCGCAAGGTTGCCGATGTCAAGGCGGACGACTTCGTCGCCGGCATGCAGCACATGATGGATGCCATGGGCGGTCTTGAGTATCTGGTCGGCCCGGACGGCGCCGGCATCAAGGGCGCTCAGGCGTACATGGACAAGGAGACCGATGACTTCTCGACGGTCGGCGTCAAGGCCGTGGATGACTACACGGTTGAGTACACGCTGGACAAGAAGTGCCCGTTCTTCATGACGATGCTCGGCTACAGCGTATTTGCTCCGATGAGCCGTGAGTACTACACCTCTCAGGGCGGTAAGTTCGGCAACGAGTACGATCCGGAGAGCGAGTCTTATGTCTATGGTAAGGATCCGGACCACATCGCGTACAACGGCCCGTTCCTGATCACCAACGCGACGAAGGAAAACACCATTGTTTTCAAGGCTAATGAAAGCTACTGGAACAAGGACAACATCAACATCCACAGCATGACCTGGTACTTCAACGACGGCACGGATGCTCTGAAGAACTACAACGATGCCAAGGCCGGCACGATCGCCAGCGCGGCCCTCACCGGTTCTTCCACGGAGCAGTGCAAGGTCGACAAGCTCTTTGACGACTATGCGTACATCGCCGGCACGAACGCCACGTCCTTCATGGGCTTCTTCAACATCAACCGCACGGCTTACGCGAACTTCAACGATGCCACAAAGGTTGTCTCCGACAAGACCATGGAGCAGGCTGAGCGCGCCCGCATCGCGATGCGGAACGTCCACTTCCGCCGCGCCCTTCTTCAGAGCCTTGACCGCGGCGCGTACAACGCGCAGTCCGTCGGTGAGGATCTGAAGTACACGAACCTGATCAACACCTATACACCCGGAACCTTTGTCCAGCTTGAGAAGGACGTCACCTACGATTACAACGGCAAGGAGATGAATTTCAAGAAGGGCACGTATTATGGCGAAATCGTTCAGGCTACGCTTGATGCCCTTGGCGTCGACGCGCAGGTCTGGGATCCGGAGATGGAAGGCGGTATCGGCTCCTCCGCAGGTTTCGACGGCTGGTACAATACGGGCGCCGTTGCGAAGGAAATGGTAACCGCTGTTGAGGAGCTGGCGAAAGCCGGTGTTGAAATCTCCAAGGAGAACCCGATCTATCTTGATCTGCCGACCTTCTCCGGTTCCGAGCAGTATGCGAACCGTGCCGAGGCTCTGAAGCAGAGCGTCGAGAAGGCGACCGACGGACTTGTCGTCATCAACAAGGTCGACTGCCCGACCAGCGACGACTGGTACTATGCCGGCTATTATTACAACACCGGCAACGAGGCTAACTTCGATATCTGCGACCTCTCCGGCTGGGGCCCGGACTACGGTGATCCGCAGACCTACCTTGACACGATGCAGCCCGACTATGCCGGCTACATGATCAAGGCGCTCGGTATCTTCTAAATTTAGAATTTCACAGGAAAAACCGACTGTGGGGATGGCTTTTTGGCCATTCCCACAGCGCGTACTCTGCATCGCGCTAAAGTGTAAAACTGAGAAAGGTCATTTTTGACGGCAGAGGGAGAACGAAAGTAAGGCGCAGAAATGCCAGTGGGGAGTTTTGCGCGGGGGGCTGGCCACGGAACGAGGATGGGTGAGCGTTCCGGGCAGGAAGACGAAGAAACACAGGCGTTTGCATTTGTCTTCGATCTTTAAAGAAAAGAGAAACGGCTATGGCAAAATACTTGACCAAAAGAATCATCCACAGCATCATCTCGATCATTATCGTGGTGATGATCGTCATGATTCTTATTTATTCATTGATGGACCGCCAGTTGATCTTTAAGGCGGATCCGACCTACACAAACCTTGGAAACAATGCCAAGATCGTATACCAGCATCGCCGCTGGGAGGAATTTGGCTATATCGACTACGTCCCGTACACGGAATGGCTGGCGGAGGAGGCCCGCGCCGGACGCATCACGGAGGAAGAACGTGAGAAGGCGAACGGCTTTGCCCGCACGGCGGAGAAGGATTCCGAATTTGTCGCGGAATATGTCAAAAAATACACAGATTACTATCAATCAAAGGGATACACGGTCAGGCGTCTGGACGCGATCATGTCCAATCCGAGGAAGGTGGCCAACGGCGGCGCGCAGCAGCTTTTCGCCTACAAGGACAAGCCGCTCATTGAACGTCTGGTCAGTTATTTTACGGGCTTTATCACCGTGGATAACATTCATTATGCCTCGGGCGATGTGGGTGAGCGCGGAATAAAGTTTACGCTTTACGACCCGGTTTACGGAGGGAAAAAATTTTCCCCGGCCATCATCGGGAACGGAACTCTTCACAAGTATCTCTTCTATGTGGATGGAATGTTCCCCTATATCCATCAGAATCTGGTGACCATTAATCTCGGAAAGAGTTATTCGGTCAACCAGGGTGTGGATGTGTTCGAGACCATGAACGCTTCGCAGGGCTCGTACATTATGCGTGAGATCACCTATCCATCCGGACATACGGAGGTTTCCGCGGACGACCTGCATACGGCGAAATATGTCGAAGGCTCCAGGGAAGCCAGCGCGGTAAACCGTGACCGTTTCGTGGATGACTATACCAGCGTCATCACCGAAAAGAGCGGCTTCTCCAAGGTCGGCTACTCTTTCGTCATCGGTTTTATTTCGGTTCTTCTGGCCTATCTTCTGGCCGTGCCGCTTGGTATATTCATGGCTTTGCACAAGGACAAGCTCGTCGACAAGATCGGAACCGTCTACATTGTCTTCATCTCCGCGGTTCCCTCGCTGGCGTATATCTTTCTGTTTAAAGCCATCGGCTACCGCATGGGCCTGCCGACGACCTTCGATATGGAGCATGTGACGGTGCTGATGTATGTGCTTCCGATCGTCTCCCTGGCGCTGCCGGCCATCGCGAACCTGATGAAATGGCTGCGCCGCTACATGATCGACCAGATGAATTCGGACTATGTCAAATTCGCCCGGTCCGGAGGTCTCAGCGAGCGCGAAATTTTCTCCAGGCATATTCTGAAAAATGCCGCGATCCCGATCATTCACGGAATCCCGGCGGCGGTTCTGGGCTCTATTATCGGCGCGATCATCACCGAGCGAGTCTATGTCGTGCCCGGCGCCGGCAACCTTCTGACGAAAGCCATCAACGCCAACGATAACGGTGTTATCGTCGGCCTGACGCTCTTTTACGCGGTCCTTTCCGTCACATCCATCATCCTTGGCGATGTGCTGATGAGCATGATTGATCCGCGCATCAACTTTACATCGAAAGCGAGGTGAGCGGCATGGAAGAAAAAAAGAGCATATATGAAGAGACCGGCATGAGCCGCGAGGAGCTCTTCGCTTTCGTGGATCACAGCGCGCTGGAGTCCGAAAAGATCACCGCGCCGCGCTACTCCTACTGGAAGAGCGTTTTCCGTGTCTTTTTTAAGAAGAAGGTCAATATCGTCATTCTGGTGATCTTTGCCATTATCTTAGGATTCACCTACATTTACCCGCTGTTCATCGACTACAACCCGTACGCGAACCTCATGGACGCGACGGCCAAGCACCTTTTGCCTTCACAGGCGATGAAGCGCTTCGGAGCGAACATCCACTGGATCCTCGGCGCCGGCGCTTCCGGGCAGTCAACCTTTGACGCGGTCTGGTACGGCGCGCGAATCTCCATCACCATGGCGTTCATCGTTGCCGCGATCAACATGATCATCGGTATGCTGGTCGGCGCGGTCTGGGGCTTCTCCAAAAAAGTGGATATGGTCATGACCCAGGTCTACAATGTCATCGGCAACATCCCGTACATTCTTCTGATCTCGGTCCTGGTTCTCATCATGTCCGGAAGCTTCTGGACGATGGTCTTTGCCCTGACGGTCACGGGCTGGATCGCCATCGCGTATTTCATCCGCACGCAGGTCATCATCATCCGCGACCGTGAGTACAATCTGGCCTCCCGGTGCCTCGGAACCCCGATCACGCGCATCGCGACGCGCAATATTCTCCCGTTCATGACCAGCGTTATCGTGACGCTCATCGCGACGGAGATCCCGAGCTACATCTCTTACGAGGTGTTCCTCAGCTACATCGGCATGGGTATGTCCGATATGTCCCTCGGCCGTCTCATCTATCAGGCGGAAAACGCGATGCTTACGCCGGGCTGGCAGTTTGAGTTCTGGTCGCCGGTCATCGTCGCGTCCATCATCACCACGGTTCTCTACGTGGTGGGCCAGAACCTGGGCGATGCCTCGGATCCCAGGACGCATATGTGAGGGGGCTGACATGGAAGAAAAGAAAGTACTCTTGTCCGTTAAGGACTTAACGGTGAAATTCCGCGTGCGCGGCCGCATCCTGACCGCGATCCGGGGAATATCCCTTGATATTTATGAAAATGAGTCCATCGCCATCGTGGGCGAGTCCGGCTCCGGAAAATCGGTCTTCACGAAGACCTTCGCCGGCATGCTGGACAAAAACGGCTTTATCGATCAGGGCTCGGTCATCTTCAACGATCCGGAGCTGACGGATGTGTCCGCGGTTCTGGATGAAGGCGCAAAGGCCAGGATTGCCTCGATTACGGAGATGCTGAATCACCATTCAAATCTGTATAACGGCGCGGATGTCTATAAGGAGATCCTCGCGCTCGAGGCGGAGAAAAAAGCCAAGGGCTCCATCAGCGACGCCGAGGACGAGGCATTCATGGCCCGCGAGCGGGAAATAAATTTCAAGCGCGTCGAGGCCATGAACCTGAAGCAGACCTTTGACCCGAAGAAGGAAAAAGACAAGATCAAAAGCACGCAGGCAGAGATCGAGGGCTATGAGCAGCAGCTCAAGGCGTTAAAAGAAGAGCGCACGGCCCTTCTTAAGAAGCGTCAGGCGGAGCTTAAGAACGACACCGCGTACCAGAGCTCCTATGACACGAAGATGTCCGCGCTGAAGGCGAAATATGACACGGCCTGCGCCGCGGAGCCGACGGCAAAGCAGAAAGAGACCAACCGGGATTTCGCGAAGGAGATTTATCTTTCGCTGGATCAGCTTCCTTCCCGCAAGAAGGTGAAGATCATGAAGAGGATCCTGAATAATGCCGCCGACGCGATGAAGCTGGGCGTTGATCTTTCCGTGGAGGACAACCGCGGCAAATTATACCCGGAGGGTGTCCGGCGCTGCCGCGTGACCTCCGAGGACGGGGCCGCGCTGCACGGGATGCGCATCAACGATATGGCCAGGATTAAGGACGACCGGGAATGGAGCCAGATCCGTGGCAAGAAGATCGCGACGGTCTTCCAGGACCCGATGACCTCGCTGAACCCGATCATCACGATCGGAAAACAGATCTCTTCCATCATCATGAAGCACCAGAACGTCAGCCCGGCGGAAGCCAGAATCCGCGCTTACGAGATGATGAAGAAGGTCGGCATCCCGAACGCGGAGAACCGCTATGACGATTATCCGTTCCAGTATTCGGGCGGCATGCGCCAGAGGATCGTTATCGCGATCGCCTTGTCCTGCCAGCCAAAGATCCTGATCTGCGATGAGCCGACCACGGCGCTGGACGTTACGATCCAGGCGCAGATCTTAAAGCTTCTGAAGGATCTTCAGAAAGAGTTGAAGTATACCATCGTTTTCATTACCCATGACCTTGGCGTCGTGGCCAATGTCGCGGACCGCGTGGCGGTTCTGTATGCCGGCCAGATCATCGAGCTTGGCACGGCCGAGGATGTTTTCTATGATCCGCGCCACCCGTATACCTGGGCGCTGCTCAGTTCTCTGCCGCAGCTTGCGCAGAAGGACACGGCTCTCTATTCCATCGCCGGTACGCCGCCCTCGCTGTACAACAAGATCACCGGCGACGCGTTCGCGCCCCGCAACCCGTACTGCATGAAGATTGACACGATTCTGGAGCCGCCCATGTTCAGGATCTCTGACACGCATTACGCCAAGACCTGGCTTCTCGCCGAGGATGCGCCGAAGGTGGAGAAACCGGAAAGCATCCGGGATATCCACGAAACGCTTGTGCGCGAGTATAATATTTAAGGAAGGAGGAAAAAACGTTGAGCAAAGAAGAAAAAAAGCAGTTATCCTCCTCCGCCGCGCATTTGCCGGAGCATGGTCCGATGTCCCCGGACGGAAGAGAGATCCTGCTGCAGGTGAAAAATGTCGACATAACCTTCGGCACCGGCGATACGGCGGTGAGGGCGGTTAAGAACGCGAGCTTTGACATCTACAAGGGTGAGACCTTCTCGCTCGTCGGCGAGTCCGGCTCCGGAAAGACCACCGTGGGCCGCGCGGTCATCCGCGTCAACCCCTGCTCGGCCGGCGAGATCGATTACAAGGGCGTCCGCATCTCCGGAAAGATTCCGAAGTCCCTGGACCGCGAGGTCATCCGCAACATCCAGATGGTGTTCCAGGATCCGGCCGCTTCTCTGAATGAGAGAGCTACGGTTGACTACATCATCTCCGAAGGCCTGTACAACTTCCATTTGTTTGAAAATGAAGCCGATCGCGTGCAGAAGGTCGAAACGATCATCGAGGAAGTCGGTCTTCTGCCCGAGCATTTGACAAGATATCCGCATGAGTTTTCCGGCGGGCAGCGGCAGCGAATCGGTATCGCCCGCGCCATGGTCATGCAGCCCGAGCTGGTTATCGCGGACGAGCCGATCTCGGCTCTGGACGTATCCATCCGTGCCCAGGTCCTGAACCTCATGAAGCAGTTCCAGCGCGAGCACGGGGTCACCTACCTCTTTATCGCCCATGACCTTTCGGTCGTCCGGTTCATCTCCGACCGGATTGCCGTTATCTACAAGGGCAATATCGTCGAGGTTGCGGAGTCGGAGGAGCTTTTCAATTTCCCGCTCCACCCCTACACACACTCCCTGATCTCGGCGATCCCGATCCCGGATCCGAAGCTGGAGAAGCACAAGGTGCTTTACACCTATGACCCGTCGATCCATGATTACAGCACGGATCAGCCGGAGCTGGTGGACATCGGACATAACCACTGGGTTTACGGCAATAAGAAGGAGATCGAGGAGTATAAGGCGCTCCGCGAATCCAACACGCCGGTAAAATCGATCACCATCACGGACAACGATGAAGAGATCAGCAAGAAGATCGATGAATCCGAGGCCATCCATGCCGCGGACTCGATCAAAGAACGCCCGCTCGGGGACACCGGAAATGTGTTCCTCGGCGTACTTTCGTTCATTTTCTCGATCCTGGGGCTGATCGCGGCATTCATTTTCAAGAGCAAAAACTATATCCGCAACTACAGGATGTGTAAAAAAGGCGCGATCGCCGGATTTATATTCAAAGGCATCATCCTGCTGCTCTTTGGAATCTTCCTGATTATTGCGATCTTATAGGAAACGAACAAAATACCCGTATTTTGGCTCGTTTCCCCGCGCCGGACGCACGACGTGAAGCGAAATATTTCTTTGTGCGTCCGTGTGCATCGGTATCGTGAACGAATTTAATCCGCAAGCGTTAATTCCTTCACAATATAACGTTTCGGCGCTCCTTTGGGGGGAGCGCCGTTTTTCTTGAAGAGGAGGTTTGCATGGGAAGGACTTCCAGAGGCGGGAAGCGCCCGTATCTGCCGCCGGTGAAAAACGTAGAAGTCGGGAAGCCGAATGTGAGAAAGCGCCTGATCGTCATCACGATACTCTTTGCGATCGGGATCGTTGGCATCGGAATGGGGATCTTCTTCTCCAGGCAGTGGGAGGACGGGTGGAAAATCGTGGAATCCGATAACGTGCTCGGCTGTGCGTCGGAAATATCCTTTCACTATTATCTGGCCGGGGAGGGCGCCGCGGAGCGCTCGAAGGAGGTCGCGCGGCTGTACACGGAGCTCTGCGCGAAGGAGGATATCGCTTATTCGCTTAAGGAAACCGGAAACGGGAACCTTGCTTACCTCAATGCGCACCCGAATGAAACGGTCGAAATCTGTCCGGAGCTTTACGGGACGCTGGAAAAGCTGAAAAAATACGGCTGCCGCTATCTGTTTCTCGGTCCGGCCTACGAGACCTACGAGGGACTCTTCTCCTGCAGCGAGGACCGGGAGACCGTGGATTTTGATCCGGTTCAGAATTCGGAGCTGGCCGACGAATTCCGGCAGGTCGCGGCGTTCGCCGGGGATCCGGGTATGGTCGATACGGAGCTCTTGGGCGGGAACAAGGTCCGCCTGAAGGTATCTGACCCGTACGCGGCCTTTGCAAAAGAACGGACGCTGCATAATTTTGTGGACTTAAGGATCCTGAAAAATGCGGCGATCCTTGAGGATATGGCGGCGGTCTTTGCCGAAAAGGGCTATACGGACGGCTATATGCAGACGGCGGACGGCTTCGGCGTGAATCTGAAGGCCGGAGAAGAATTTCTGATCAATGTGGCAAATGCCGGGGACGGGATCATTGCGCAGCTTCGGGCCGAGCCGCCCGTCGCGTTTGCCGCGCTCCGGGATTATGCGCTCACGGACAGCGACAAATGGAGGGTGTATACCTTTGCCGACGGAAGCGTTCGAACGATTTTCCTGGATCCGGAGGACGGGCTTCCGAAAACCGCCGCGCTTCATGATCTGCTTCTGCTCTCGAAGGAGAAGGGCTGCCTTGAGCTTGCCGCCCTGGGGGCGGAGATCTTCGGCAAGGAGAGCTTTGTACCGGAAAAGCTGCCGGAGAAGGGCCTGACTTCCGTGTGGTGCGAGGGCAGGATTTTGCATATGCGGGGTGAGCGGGTCAAGGCGGCGGAGCTGGCCGGGGGCTATAAAATAAGTGAATAAAAAGAACATAAAGACACATAATAATCGGTTTTTCCTGCCGTGGAACAAGCGGCGGGGGAACCGATTTTTTTCGGAAGCGCAACGGGCGGGGAGGGCGGAAAGCAGGGGTGCGGGGCGCTGCCGTGAGATCGGAAGGGAGCGCCGGGGGCATCGGAAAGCTTAAACGCATAAGGCGGAGGGATTTGTCAAAAAACACAGAAAAAACTGGAAAAAGAATCGGTATTTGACGACTGACAGATAAATAAATAAAGTACTTTAAGAAGATTTGTGCAAAATAAACAAATATAGTGCTAAAATTTCTTTATATTTTCGTTATTATTTTAGGCCAAATTAAAAAGAGCAAGGTTGACACGGAGACTGATTTTGATGTATAACATAGAAGTAGATAACGAAAATATCCGAAACTTTGAAAACGGCGCTTTAGTAATGTCCGAATGGGAAGCGGGTCATTGCCGAAAATGGAGGAGTTTTCGTTAGTGAAACTTATTGTTTTCATTCATTCAAAGAAAGGGAAAGTTATGAAGAACAAAACAATTGCTTTAGTCATGACAGCGGCGATGGCTGCAACTGTCCTTGCCGGCTGCGGCGGCGGATCCTCTTCGTCTACAGCTCCGACAACTTCCTCCAAGGCTCCGGCGACTTCCTCGACGGCCCCGGCGACATCTTCCACCACTCCGGCCTCTACGACGACCGAAGCCACGAAGGTGAACCTTACGGTTTGGAGCCCGCAGGAAGACCAGTCCGATTCCAACTGGCTCGGCAAGGTCTGCGATGCGTTCAACGCCGCTCATCCGGAATGGGACATCACCTTTAAGTATGGTGTCTGCTCGGAAGGCGATGCGAAGACCAACCTGACCAATGACCCGGCAGCCGGCGCGGATGTTTATATGTATGCGAACGACCAGATTCCGGATCTCGTCACAGCCGGCGCTGTCGCCGAGCTCGGCGGCTCCACGGTTGAAGCCATCAAGGCGAACAACTCCGAGACCACCGTCGCTACGGTTACCTATGAAGATGCCATCTATGGCGTACCGTTCACGGGCAACACCTGGTTCATGTACTACAACAAGGATATCTTCACCGAAGACGATGTGAAGAGCCTTGACACCATGCTTGAGAAGGGCAAGGTTTCCTTCCCGCTCAACAACAGCTGGTATTTCGCTTCCTTCTACGCGGCCAATGGCTGCACGCTGTTCGGCGCTGACGGCACGGACAAGGCTGCCGGCATCCAGCTCGGCGGCGAGGCCGGTGCCGCGGTTACCAAGTACCTTGTAAACCTTGTTAAGAACAAGAACTTCGCGAACGATGCCAACGGCTCCGGTCTGTCCGGCTTCGGCGATGGCTCCATCGGCGCTTTCTTCTCCGGCACATGGGATTACAACAATGCCCTTGAGGCTCTCGGCGGCGACGAGTCCAAGCTTGGCGTCTGCGCGGCTCCGACCGTGAAGATCGATGGCAAGGATTGCCAGATGAAGGCGTTTGCCGGATCCAAGGCGATCGGCGTCAACCCGCACTCCGCGAATCCGCAGGTTGCTGTTGCCCTCGCTGCTTACATGGGCAGCACCGAGGCTCAGAAGCTTCATTTCGAGCTTCGCAACATCATCCCGACCGACAATGGCGTAGACGTTGGCGACAATGCGCTTGCCAAGGCTCAGATGGATGCCATGTCCTTTGCTTCGATCGTTCAGCCAGTTCTTCCGGAAATGAGCCGTTACTGGGATCCGGCCGTTGCGATGGCCAATGAGCTCATCGACAAGAAGGTCACCGAGGACAACGCGGCCGAGAAGACCGATGCGATGTCCAAGAGCATGAACGAGAGCGTTATCGAGTAAAGTGTTATCGGATACTGTTAATTAAGCCTGAGAATATGGCTGATTGAGTAGACCGCAAAAGACCCCGCGCCGGGCGTTTTATGTCCGGCGCGGGGCAAAAAGCAAAAATGAGCCTGCTTTCGCAGCGCAAAGGAGCTACGGCAGGCGCAGGTTATGCTTCCGGAACGGATGGGTTCCGGAGAGAACGCGGATGGAAGCTCATACGGTTCATGCTCAGGCTTGAGGGGTTATCAAGAGAATAAGGTGGACTGGTATGGCTAAATCAAAAAAATTAAAAGAGTATGATCCGTACAGTCTCGGGAACGCCATAACAAAGGGCGATATCTGGACCAAGCTCTCGATGGTCATCATGGGCGCAGGTTTGGCGGCGCACAAGCAGGTGGTCAAGGGAATTATTGTACTGGCCATTGAGGTGGCGTACATTTATTTCATGGTCACGGCGGGGGTTGGCGCCATCGGCATGCTGCCGTCCCTGGGAACCATGGAACAGCAAAAGGTCTGGAATGAGGCAAAACAGATCTACGAGTACACGGCGGGCGATAATTCGCTCCTGATCCTTCTTTACGGCATCGCGGCAATCTTCGTCACGGTGGCGTTCATCATCCTCTGGGTTCTCCAGATGAAACAGTCCTACAAATGCCAGGTCATGCTCCAGAACGGGCATAAGGTTCCGGGCTTTGGCAAGGACTTGAAGAATCTCTTCGACGGGAATATTCACATCACCCTGATGTCTCTCCCGATGTTGGGTATCCTCTGCTTCAACATCCTGCCGCTGGTCTTCATGATCAGTATGGCGTTTACGACCTACTCCAAAGAAGGCGATCACCTCGTCCTCTTTGACTGGAACGGACTGGAGAATTTCGGCCGGGTCCTGAACCTGAACGGTAATATTGGCCGTCAGTTCTGGGGCGTCCTTGCATGGACGATCATCTGGGCGATTTTCGCAACGGCTCTTAACTACATCCTCGGCATGGTCCTTGGTCTTATTATCAACCGCAAGGACACGAAGGGCAAATCCTTCTGGAGATTCTGCTTCGTCCTTTCGATTGCCGTTCCGCAGTTCGTTTCCCTTCTGATTATGCGTACAATGCTGGATCGCGACGGCGCGGTCAACGCGATCCTGATGAATCTTGGCTGGATTCATGAGCCGCTTCCGTTCCTGACCAATGCCATGTGGGCGAGAGTTACGGTTATCGTTATCAACCTCTGGGTCGGTATTCCGTACACGCTGCTCCAGGTTACGGGCATTTTGCAGAACATTCCGGCGGATCTCTATGAGGCAGCGAAGGTGGACGGTGCCAACGCATGGGTTATTTTCTGGAAAATCACGCTTCCGTATATGCTCTTCGTCACGACACCGTATCTTATCACTTCCTTCACCGGAAATATCAACAACTTCAACGTCATCTACCTGCTGACCGGCGGCGCGCCAACCTACGTCGGCGATACGGCGGGCCAGACCGATATTCTGATTTCGTGGCTGTACAAGCTGACGATTGAACAGCAGTACTACAACATCGGCGCGGTTATCGGTATTTTCACCTTCATAATCCTTGCCATTGTTGCGCTCGTCACATATCGGAACACCGGATCCTATAAGAACGAGGAGGCGTTCATGTGATGGAAAAAGCGAATGTTAATAAAAAACCGTTTAGAAAAGTCTTTGGGAACCTCCTCGTTCATGTACTGCTGGCTGTCCTGGCGTTCATCTGGGTTCTCCCCATTGCATGGATCTTCATCACCAGCTTCCGAGGAGAGAAGGGTAACTATATTACCTCCTTCTTCCCGAAGTCGTATACGCTCGATAACTACGTGAAGCTTTTCACGGATCGCAGTATCCTGAACTTCCCGCAGATGTTCCTGAACACGCTGATCATCGCGATCTTCACCTGCCTGATCTCGACGTTCTTCGTTCTTTCGGTTGCGTACTGCCTGTCGAGGCTTCGCTTCCGTCTCCGCAGAGCCTACATGAACATGGCCATGATCCTCGGCCTGTTCCCGGGCTTCATGTCGATGGTCGCGGTGTACTACATCCTGAAGTCCATCGGTCTTTCCGAAGGCCCGATGATCCGCGTGGCGCTGGTTCTTGTCTACTCGGCCTGTTCCGGCCTGGGCTTCCAGATCGCGAAGGGCTTCTTCGACACGATTCCGAAGTCCATTGATGAAGCGGCCAAGATCGACGGCGCGACCCAGTGGGTCACCTTCACAAAGATCATTATGCCGCTCTCGAAGCCGATCGTCGTTTACACGATTCTGACTTCCTTCATCGGCCCGTGGGTCGACTTCATCTTCGCTAAGGTTCTTTGCCGCACGAACGCGCAGTACTACACGGTTGCGATTGGCCTTTGGAGCATGCTCCAGAAGGAATACATCCAGCAGTGGTACAACTGCTTCGCCGCCGGCGCGGTTGTCGTCTCTGTTCCGATCGCCATTATCTTCCTGTTCCTGCAGAGATACTATGTCGACGGTATGGGCGGCGCCGTCAAGGGCTGACGCAAAAAGCATATTTTTCGGGCAGGGGAATTCCCCTGCCCGATTTTTTTACGGTGAACGGTAATGATACCGTTCACGGTGTGAAGAGTAACATGATACCGGATTCGCTGTGACTTGTGACGAGAATGGTCTTTTCGCGCGTGGGAAAATAGGATATAATAATAGGAAAGGAAAGCTTTTGGCTTTCGAGAGAGGGATAGGGAGGTAACGATATGAAACGTAAAATGCGAGGAATGAATCGGAAAATGCGGGCAGCCGCGCTGGCTCTGGCGGCGGCGCTTACGCTGGCCGGGTGCGGCGCGGGAGGAAGCTCGGGAAGCACCGTGCCGACGAAAAGCACGCCGGAATCGACAAAAAGCGAAGCTGCTTCCGGGACGGACAGCTCGAAGGCGCCGGAGATCTCCGGGACCACGGATTCGTCGGCGACAGAGAGCGGGACGGAAACGAAGACCTCTCCGGCCCGCGGACTTGCGGATAATCTGTCCGCGCTGCTGGCCGTGACGCCCTCGGCGGACCGTCAGATGTCGAAGCTGGACTATGAGGGGAGCACCTCCGTTCTGGAGGACAAGTACCGCACGACCTACGAGATCTTCCCTTACTCGTTCCGCGATTCCAACGGCGACGGGATCGGAGATCTTCAGGGCATCAAAGAGGCTCTGGATTACTTAAACGACGGCAAGGAGGAGACGACTACGGACTTAGGCGTGAACGAGCTGTGGCTTACGCCCGTTCATCCGTCCCCGACGTATCATAAGTACGATGTTAAGGATTACCAGGACATCGATCCGGCGTTTGGCACGATGGAGGATTTCGACGAGCTGCTTGCGGCCTGCCATCAGCGCGGTATCCGTCTCATCATGGATCTCGTGCTCAACCATACAAGCGTTGAGCATCCCTGGTTCGTGAATGCGGCGACGTACCTGGCAAGCCTTGAGGATGAAGAGGAGCCGGATCCGGCGGAATGCCCGTACTTAGAGTATTATCATTTTACCCGCACCCGAGAGGAGGGCTCCGCCGAGCTGGATCTCTCGAAATACGCGAGCGGAAATAACTCTAAAGGAAAATGGTTCTATGAAGCCCGTTTCTGGGAGGGGATGCCGGACCTTAATCTGGACAGTGAGGCGGTTCGGAAGGAAATCACGGACATCAGCAAATACTGGCTTGAAAAGGGCGTTGACGGTTTCCGCCTCGACGCGGTGCTCTTCTACTATACGAACAGCAATGATCAGAATATCAAGTTCCTCACCTGGTTTAACGATATGGTGAAGGGGATCAATCCGGACGCCTATATTGTCGGGGAATGCTGGACGGGCAAATCGACCTATGCGCAGTACTATGCCTCCGGCATCGATTCCCTCTTCGACTTTGCCTTTGCCGCCGGCGACGGGGCGATCGCGAAGTTTATCAACGGAGGGTATACGGCAGATGTTGTCGTCGATACCCTTGCTGCGGAAGGCGCACAGTTCGGCGAATACGGGGAAGCGTATATCGACGCTCCGTTCTTTACCAATCATGACACGGCCCGCGGCGCTGGCTTCTTTGCAAATGACGACGGTTCGAAGGTGAAGATGGGGCAGGCGATGAACCTGCTCATGACGGGAAATGCCTTCTTATACTATGGGGAGGAGCTCGGCATGCGGGGCGCCGGCAGGGACGAGAACAAGCGCGCGCCGATGTACTGGAGCGACGAGAAGGCGGAGTGTATGTGCAAGGGGCCGGCCGATATGGAAGCCTTCGACATGATCTATCCGAGCCTCGAGGAGCAGACGGCGGACGAGAATTCGATCCTGAATTTTATCCGGGCGCTGATCCGGGTGCGGAACACCTATCCGGTGATCGCCCGCGGCGCGGTGACCAAAGCCTCCGGCATCTGCGAAGGCAAGGTCGCGGCATTTGTCAAGTCGATGGAAGCGTCCAATGCCAAAAAGGTGGATGAGCTGGGCGGCATCTGCGACGTGACCGGCAGGACGGACCGGGAAGAGCTTCGGAAGGCGACGCTGGAAGCGCTGGACAAGGCGGCGGATGTTCTGGTCGTTATGAACTTCAACGGAGAGGCGAAGGATGTGGAGCTGGCGAAATCTGCGGAGGCCGAGGGCTTCCGGACGCTTGGAGCGGTGCTGCTGGCCTCGGACGGAGAGGTTGTGCTGGAAGGCGATACGCTCAAGCTCCCGGCATATTCGGCGGCGATTCTTCAGAAATGAAATCAGTTTCCTGATCTTTGGATCGGCACAGACGCTTTGAATACGATACCACAATGAAAAAACAGCCCGGTTCGCGAACCGGGCTGTTTTTTCGTGATTTCGACGCGGCGTACCGGGCTGTTTTTTCGTGATTTCGACGCGGCGAACCGGGCTGTTTTTTCGTGATTTCGACGCGGCGCGCAGGTTACGATTTTTTCCGGCTGCGAAGGCGGTACTGCTTTGGCGTCATTCCGTAAGACGCGCGAAATTTCATGCAGAAATATGAGTCACTTCTAAAACCGACTTTTCTGGCGATGACCGTGACCGGATCCTCGGTGCCGCAGAGCAGCGCGGCTGCCCGTTCGAGGCGCGTGCGCTCCAGGAATTCCCGAACGCCGATGCCTTCCGCCTGCCGGAAGACATGACAAAGATGGTTCGGAGTGACGGAGATGAGGTCGGAGAGCGTTTCCAGCGTCAGCTTTTCCCGATAATGCGTAAAGATATAGGAACGCACGTAATCAAGATCTTCACGGGCATGGCCGGTGATCCTGGCCGGAAGGCTTTTCTGCGGTTTTGCCGTAACCTCCGCATCGAGAAACGTCTTCGGCTCCATCACCAGAAAATCCACGGCGACATGCTGAAGGAGCCTCCGCGCCTCCTCAAAGCTTTCCGAGCGAAGGATTCCCTCTGCGTCCATCTGCCCCGCCATCAATTTATAATATTGATGAAACTTCTCTATATTTTCCGAAACAATCAATACCTTCCGAGCGCACATAAGCTTCCCCCTCTCACACACTCATAAGGTTAAGTCATCGTGTTCACCGCAGGACCGCGAAGCTCCGGGCGCCCATGCTCAGCGTTCCCGCCTCACAGCGGACATTTCCGGTGACCAGGAGCGGCTCCCGGCTTGCAAAACATCCGTCCGCGTCCTCCGCCTTGGGCGCGCAGTCCCCAAGATCGCGAAGCGGCAGACGCACAAGCCGCTGCCCGTCCCCGAAAAGCTCGCTCGCGGGATATTTTTCCGGATCAAGCACCGGTCCGGACCACTCGTAGGGGCAGTAAAGTGCCGTCTCCTCCGCGTCCCTGGCGACGCTCTCGGCAAAGACGCGAAGCTCCTCCTCCGTGACGGCAACATTTTCCGTCGAGGGGTTGCAGGCAAGAAGAAGGCTCCCGCGCCGGAAGATGAACGGGAATTTTTCGTGCCGCGCGTAAACGAGCACAAGCTCCCCGTCCGCCTGCAGCTCACGCTCCTTTTTTCGGAGCGAGAAGAGCGCTTTCACGAAATTGTAGAGCGAGCCGGGATCCACCGCCTGCTCCGCAACCGTTGGCGCGTCCGGCGCGGCATCCACCGGCAGGTAAAGAAGCGAAGCATCCGCTTCTGAAAAGCCAAGGTTTTTCGAACCGCTCCACTGCATCGGTGTACGGCTTCCCGTCCGGTGATAGCCGCCCTCCTTCGTGGGCACCGTCTCGTCGTAGCGCATCCCGATCTCGTCGCCGTAATAAAGGAACGGGACCCCCGGCAGCGTGAAGAAAAGCGCCATCGCCAGCCGGATCTCCTGGGTGGAAAGGAACCGCCGGAGTCTCGGGGTGTCATGGTTGCCCGTGATAAAGCTGATATAACCGTCTCTTCGCGAGAAATAGTACTTCGGCAGATATTCCCGAAGAAAATCGTAGATATCTCCGTTGCTGCCGCCGCGCAGGATGCTCCGGTCCGGAAAGCCCTTGCCGTAGGCGCGAACCAGGTGGTTGATGCCGTTGCCCTTGTGGTCGAGATAAAAATCCGCGTGAAAGCCGCCGTTCGTAAGGGACTGCCGCGGATTGCTCCACTCCGAGATCAGTACGGCCTCCGGATACTCCGCGTCCAGGATCGCTCGCAGCTCCTTCCAGAGCTTTCCGGTCAGCGCCTTGTCCTCGTCATCCTTGATCAGAGAGTCCGCCATATCCACACGGAAGCCATCGCACCCCTGTTCCAGCCAGAACCGGCAGATATCAAAAAGGGCTTCCCGGGTGGCGAGGGCCTCCTCGGAATCCGCGGCGGACTGCCATTTTTCCGTCACCTTCCCCCAGCCGTAATTAAGCGCCGGCTGGCATTTGAAGAAATTGAGCATATAGACCCCCGCCCTCGGCGATTCGCCGCCGATATAGGGGTGGTTTTGAATGCCCGTGAAGGCCGAATCCGTCCAGATATAACGGCCGGAAAGGTCATTTTTTTCAGCTTTTTTACTTTCAAGGAACCAGGCGTGCTCCTCGGAGGTATGGCCGGGCACAAGATCGATGATCACGTGGATCCCCAGCTCGTGGGCCTTCCCGAACAGCTCTCTCGCGTCCTCCAGATTCCCGTACCGCGGCGAGACCTTGCGATAGTCGCGCACGTCGTACCCCGCGTCCCTCATCGGCGAATCGAAAAACGGATTCAGCCAGATCGCGTTCGCGCCGAGCTCTTTTATATAAGGAAGCTTCTCGATAATTCCGGGGAGATCTCCCATCCCGTCCGCGTTGGAATCATAAAAGCTTTGCGGATAAATCTCATAAAAAATCGCGTCCTTCAGCCATGCCGGCATAAGCAGACCTCCTTCTTCAACTCGTATGACACTTGCATCACTAAATTATAATATCGGCGGCGTCTGATGTCAAGTGAAACGTTGCCGTGAAAGGAGGGAACAACAGCGCCCCTTCGGAGGGGGGCGGAGAGCAAAAATATCAGGTAAATGCGCTTCGCCGCATGATTATGGGTTTTCATTTGCAAAAAAATGATGTAGAATATAGGCGCGTGTTTTCAGCCACGAAGCCGCGGAAGAAAAGCGTGCTTCGGCGGAGGCTTTGCGGAAAGGAAGGGAAGGGCATGTCCGATGCAAAAAAGTGCGAGCGCCTGGCGGATGAGCTGTGGCGGCTGACGGGGCTTCGTCTTGCGGGAACGGAGGAGGAGCCGCCGGAGGAGACGGCCAGAAAGCTTCAGGCGGTTCTGGATGCCTTCCGCGAAAAAAACAGCCGCCACGAATTCTTCCGGAAGCTTCTGACGGGGCAGATGGGCGAAGAACTCGGAAGCGAAGCCGCAAGACTGCATTTGCCGGAGGCCTCGCGCTGGGGCGTGCTGGCGGTGGAAACGGAAGCGGACGCGGTCACGCCGGCCAAAAACATCCTTCGGCAAATGTTCGCCGCGGGAGGCTATGACTGCGCGGTCGTGACCGGCGCGCGGAGCCTTGCGCTCGTGCGGCATATGAAGACCCGGGAGGATCCGGAGACCCTTGCGCACACGGTGGTTGACATGCTCAACACCGAGGGCATGCTGCGGGCGCGGATCGCCTATGGTCCGCCGGTCAGCGGCCTGGCCCTTCTCTCCGAAGCTTACCGCGAAGCGCAGACGGCGCTGGAGATCGGCCGTATGTTTTACAGCCACGAAAATGTCATCGCGTGCGACCGTCTGAGCATGGGCCGACTGATCTACGGGCTGTCCGAGGAAACCTGCCGGCGGTTTCTTAAGGAGGTGCTGGGCGATCGGGACATCCACGGCGTCGATGCCGAGACGCAGCTCGCGGTCGACACCTTCTTCGAGAACAATCTGAACGTCTCGGAGGCCGCGCGGCAGCTGTTTATCCACCGAAACACGCTCGTTTACCGGCTGGAAAAGCTGCGACAGGCCACCGGCCTGGATATCCGTGTCTTTGAGGACGCGATGACCTACCGGATCGCCTCGATGGTTGCCGGTTACCTTGAGGAAATCTCAAAAAGAGAACATGAGAAGATGAGGAGGATCAAATGATTACACTACATGAGGGCGGTGTCTATCTTATTCACGGGACGGAGATCCGCGAAAGCTACAACGGCGTTCGGGAGAACGCGAAGGAGGGCACCATCGCCTATGGGATCCTCAAGCAGCACAACACGGCCGGAGACATGGAGAACCTGAAGATCCGCTTTGATGCCCTGACCTCTCATGACATCACCTACGTCGGCATCATTCAGACCGCGAGGGCCTCGGGTCTGGAGAAGTTTCCGCTGCCTTATGTTCTGACCAACTGCCACAACTCCCTCTGCGCGGTCGGCGGCACGATCAACGAGGACGATCACGTCTTTGGACTTACCGCGGCGCAAAAGTATGGCGGCGTCTATGTCCCGCCGATGCAGGCGGTCATTCATCAGTACGCGCGCGAGGTTCTTGCCGGAGGCGGCAAGATGATCCTTGGCTCCGACAGCCACACCCGCTACGGCGCGATGGGCACGATGGCGATGGGCGAGGGCGGCCCCGAGCTGGTCAAGCAGCTTCTGAACCGCACCTACGACATCAGGATGCCGCAGGTCGTCGCGGTGTACCTGACCGGTGAGCTTCGTCCGGGCGTCGGCCCGCAGGATGTCGCGCTGGCCATTATCGGTGCGGTCTTCAAAAACGGCTATGTCAAAAACAAGGTCATGGAATTCGTCGGGCCGGGCGTCGCGAATCTTTCCATGGATATGCGCATCGGCATCGATGTCATGACCACGGAGACGACGTGCCTGAGCTCGATCTGGCAGACGGACGAGAAAACCCGGGAATATTTCGAGATCCATAAGCGCCCGCAGGATTTCAAGGCGCTTTCGCCGGCCTCGGTGGCCTGGTATGACGGCCTGATTGAGGTCAACCTCTCGGAGATCCGGCCGATGATCGCCCTTCCCTACCATCCGAGCTGCGCTTATGCGATCGATGATTTTCTGGCAAATGCGGCGGACCTCCTTCACGAGACGGAGGAGCGCGCGCGCGTCTCGTTCGGCAGCAAGGTGGAGGTCGATCTTTTGAGCAAGCTCCGCAACGGCAAATTCCACGTCGATCAGGGGATCATCGCCGGCTGCGCGGGCGGCGGCTTTGAGAATATCTGCGACGCGGCGGACATCCTCCGCGGGAAGAGCATCGGCAGCGGCCGCTTTACGCTGAACGTCTATCCGGCCTCGATGCCGGTCTATATGGAACTGGTGAAGAACGGCGTTTTCGCGGATCTTCTGGAGACCGGCGCGGTGGTGAAGCCCGCGTTCTGCGGCCCGTGCTTCGGCGCCGGAGACACGCCGGCGAACAACGCCTTCTCGATCCGGCATTCGACCCGGAACTTCCCGAACCGCGAGGGCTCGAAGGTGCAGGAGGGACAGATCTCCCATGTCGCGCTCATGGACGCGCGTTCCATCGCCGCGACCGCCGCGAACCAGGGCGTGCTGACCTCGGCGGAGTATTTCGACGGCGCTTTCAGCCGACCGAAATACTTCTTCGACAGCCGCATCTACGAAAACCGCGTCTTTGACAGCCACGGCATCGCCGATGAGAGCGCGGAGCTCCAGTTCGGGCCGAACATTAAGGACTGGCCGGTCATGCCGGCGCTGACCGAGAATCTGCTTCTCAAGGTCGTGTCCGAAATTCACGATCCGGTCACCACCACCGACGAGCTGATTCCCTCCGGGGAGACCTCTTCCTACCGCTCGAATCCGCTCAAGCTCGCCGGCTTCGCGCTTTCGAGGAAGGATCCGGCGTATGTCGGCCGCGCGAAGGAGGTTCAGGCAGCCGAGATCGCCCGCGAGAAAGCCCTTGTCGCGAAGGAAAGCATCCGCGAGACGTTCCCGGAGGCGGCGGAGGCTGCCGTCGAGGCCGCCGAAAAGCTCGGCGCCGGGGAAGCCTTCATCCGCGTCGGCGTAAAAGCCGCATTTGCCGAGGCGGCGCACGCATTTGCCGAGGCTCAGAAAATCTGCCCGGAGGCAAAGCTCGCCGATACCGGCATCGGCTCGACGATCTTTGCCGAGAAGCCCGGCGACGGCTCCGCCCGGGAGCAGGCGGCCTCCTGTCAGAAGGTGCTGGGCGGCTGGGCGAACATTGCCCGCGAGTACGCGACCAAGCGCTATCGCTCGAACCTGATCAACTGGGGCATGCTGCCTCTCCTCGTTCCTGAGGGAGAGCTCGCCTTCGCCAACGGCGATTACATCTTCCTTCCGGGCATCCGGAAGGCGGTTGAGGAAAAGCAGGCGGAGATCAGTGCGTACGCGATCCGCGGTAATGAAACCACGGCCTTCACCGTGACGCTGGGAGACCTCACCGATGACGAGCGCGAGATCATCACGGACGGCTGCCTGATCAATTACTACAAAGAAAACGCGGCGAAGTGAAGTAACGATCCGTCACATGGAAAAATAATTCGTTTCTGGTCACACGGTGACCAGAAACGAAGGCGTTTTGCAATGAAATCGCCCTGCGGGCGATGGCAAAACGCAGGTCAGCGACAAACTATAATTT
>CACZBB010000005.1 GCA_902779245.1 uncultured Lachnospiraceae bacterium
GCCGGAGAGCCTGGTCAATGAGCATAACGGCGGCGTGAACGGCAGCGGGCATCTTTATGTGGGAAGCAAGCTGCAGGTCACGCTTAAGAGCACGGACAGCTACGAGCCCTACAGCGGCGATGCATTAAACTCGGCGCTCTATGTAACCGACCAGGACGGGAAAATCGTGCCCGCTAAGATTGAGGAGGGCAGCGGCAAAGATTATTACGTCACCATGCTCTGGGACGGAATGAAGGAAGCGGATTTGTCCAAGTCCTATACGCTGAATGTTGTCATGACGCGCCGCCAGCAGCTGGAGTTAGATCTTTCACCTTCCGTGGAAAGAAAGGTCGACAGTGACGGAAGCGTCACCGCGGATATCGACATTGAAAAAACAGGGGATGCGTGGGATGTCTTCTGGACGAGCGGAGCGGATACAATCACCGTGGGCTACAGCGAGACAACCCAAAAAGCCCCTCATTTCAATCGGGACACAGTCTCGGAAAAGCAAATCAAAAAAACGGACTGTACTTCGGAAGACCAGAACCCCGTAAAGCTTCTCGGCTCCATGGACAACGTCCAGTACATTAACTTTAACCGCGGCAGCGGGGACCGTATTGTCTACAACGGAAAGATGTACAAGGGAAATGAGCGCATCTATCTTACCGTGAATGACCTGGCCTACGAGAAGATCAGATTTTTGTATTACGCGGAGCGATACCTGACCAGTCCCAGTATCATGAATGCATCAATCAGTCGGATCGAGCTGTATTTTGACGGGGACGGCGACGGGCAGATTGCGGGATCCTACAACAAGGATACCGGGTATTTTGTTCTGGACAGCAATACGAAGGATACCTTTGTGATGTATCTGGAGGGGGATGGAACCTATGACGAGGGCATGTTCCAGCCGATGGAGCTGGAAGACGGCGGGGTTGGCCAGTACTACGCCAAAATCTTCTACACCATGACCCCCAGATCCCTGGAAGGTACCGGAGGTCACGCGCAGGTGCTTCCCGCCCTGGCCACCAGCCTGACCAATGAGGTGAACAGAGCGCAGCTTACCAGGGAACAGCGGACGTACCGTTACCTCCTTGCGGGGCCGGATGCGGACGGGAAGCGAACCTCCGACAACCATCCCATGTACGGAGCCGAGGCTACGGCTTTCCAGTATGTGGACGTGCCACTGGGCGGAGACCACAGCCCGCTGAGGGAGACGGAACCGGATGTTTATGAATGGAATCCCCGGTATGAGGGGAATCTCCTCTACGCTTTCAGCAATCCGGAGCCGATCTATATCGAGCACAGCCTGGCCGGGGATAACTATCCTCTGGCAAAGGTCAGCTATGGGGAGGCGACCGGCATCAACATCGACGCGGCGGGCAAAGCGAATCTCAACGGGTATCTTGGTTCCCTGGTCGCGGATACCACCATCGCCCTTTGCATCGGGGAGCAGAGGCTGACAGCGGATGACCTCCACGAAAATCCGGATTCGGAAAAGAACCTGCAGCTGGAGAGTTCGGCTTTATGCGGCTTCTCGGCATCGCCGGATAGTTCCTGGCTTACGCAGATTGATTCCGCTGATATGGGGGAAGCGGGTCTGGATACCGGGGACAGCGGACAGGAATATCCGGAATTTGATCAGGACTATAATATTGACATACCTTTCGAGAGTGTGTCTTTCCAGGGACTGGGCACGATTTGCCTTTCGAAGAATGTGATCAGCGTCGTTTTTGCGGTACCCGTTCTGAGCTCTGTGAAATTGAATAGCAATTCGTTCAAGAGCAATAAATTCCCGAAAACCTTCTTAGCCCCCTTGGGAAACATGAAAAAACAGATTTCCGGAGTACGTCAAAGCATGCAAGAGGGAAGCTTCAACTCTTTCATAGAAGCGTTGGGAAATACAGGCTATAATACTGCGGGAAAAATAAAATCCAGAAAGCAATCCTTTACGCTGGTATTTACGGGGGGCTTCAACGCGGTGTACGACACCAGGGAAAATCATTTTGTCATCCAGGACTTTTTCATCGGGATCAGCGGTTCGTATAGCTTTAAGTACAATATCCGCCTGTCCTATTGTCCTGTCGTCTACGGGTTTATTTCACTTAGTGTCGGGGCTACGGTAACCACCGGAGGCGTCGTATTGCATAAGGATACCGAAGGGGAGCTGATCGTTTCCGATGAAGGCGGTGAGATCCGGCTTAAAAAGGGAGAAAAGCTGTCGTTTCAAACACCTTACGTCAACGCGAACATCGAGTTTTCCGGCAAGGTTTATATTGAGACAAAGGCTCTTAACGGGGAAAAGGTGAATAACGGGTATCTCCGGTCCGATGGCGGCAAGAGGATCCAGCTGCAGTTCAAGAACTCATGGCGCGATATGACCTTTGATAATGAAATGAAGAAAAGGGAAATTACCATCACGGCGCTGGAGGACACGGAGATTCATTTTCTGAATACCGTCAAAGATACCAAAAGTGATGTGGAATGGAGTGGTGTGAAGATTGCGCCCAAGATAACCGCCGAGATTGGCGTCGGAGCCGGCGTGGAAGGTCTGTGCGTGGAGTCATTTATCAAATTGGTGCTTTCGGCAAACATTGTGTTCGGCGCACTTCAGGACGACGGAAGCAGGAAGACAATTAGGGTTGACAGCGCCAACTTCGGCTTAAGCCTGGCGTTTCGGGCAGTTCTTTTTTTCTTTAGCTGGGAAGTCGATGCCATTGGCATCAAGGCAGGCTACAATGGAAGAAAGGATGAATGGTCGTTAAGTTATACCGTGTTTAACGAGGATTATACAATCCTTAGCGGACAACGCCTGGCCGGAGCGGGAGAGGAAGAGGAACCGGAACCGAACTCGCATTTGCCGAAGGCACTGTATAAGACTCAGGACATTTATTCCTCGCAGCCGGGTTCCGAGCCTGGAGCGCAGATCCTGCGCGCGTTTTCGGGTCTTGCCGGCATGCTTCGGTCGTATAAACCCGACGACCCCGATGTTCCCTTCCAGCTTTCCGGGTACAACAGCTCCTCGCAGGCCTTTAACCTGGCGGACGGGCTGGATCTTGGCTGCCAGTACAAGGTAGTCAGCGTAAACGGCGCCAATTACGTTGTTTATACCATTGGAAGGCCGGACGGCAAAGGAATGGATACGACCATGCTTGCGCTCTCCCGCCTGGCGCTGGCCGGGGAGGGCTACGGGCAAAATGTCGGACAGGAAGGGGAGGACTTTGGCGATGGCCTCGGACTCGTCAACCCCCTGGACTGGGAGGAATATGAGGACGAGAACGGAGAGATTCATCAGGTTGTAAAGGCTCCGAATGAGCGGAGCGATGTGCCGTACATTCTCGTGGATCTTAAGGAAAACGGGCTCGGGGAGCTTGCGGACGACGGTACCGGCGACATCGAGTTTGACGTGAAGGCGATCGGCGATAAGATTCATGTCGCCTGGGTCAGCTATGCCAGTCCGGATCCGGATCCGTCCGAGGACACAAGGGCAGCCCTCCAGAAGGCGGTTCGAAATACCGTTGTCCGTCAGGCGGCATATGACGTGACGAAGAAGGAGGGCTTTACGGCGGCAGAGACGTTGAGCGATGCCGAAGGCGGCGCCGGCGTTTATTTGCCAAAAATTGTGAATGAAAAATACACGGCCTATATCCGGACGAATCATCTCGGCGCGGAGGAACGGGCGGAGCTCGTGGAAAACTACAGCCGGAAGCTGAACGAACTTGGCTATTACAAGGACCAGGGGTCTGACGCGGCCCGTTCCATCTACGAGTACCGGCTTGCGCTCTATGAAAACATACTGGATTACAAGGGCGCGGGGAGTACGCTCTGCGTGTATGTCAACAGCGATGAGGGCGCGTACGCAAACCAGAAGCTCTATGAATTCCCGACTATGGGCGGCAGCGAGAGCGGCTATGCGTCGGAGTCCCCGGTTGCCCCGATAGATATGCTGGAGGTTTTTGAGGACGGCGATGCCTCCGCGGGCGAGGCGTTCTGCGCGGCCTACACGACCTGGAGGGAAGACGTCAACAGCGAGGAGCTTCAGAACAAGTCGGAGCTCTATCTGACATCCTTTATGGATACGGAAGAGGGCATCGTCTGCCCCTACGGCCATGTGGCTGTCTCCTCGGAGGAGCTGGATGGCCATACACAAAATGACACGCTTACGGCCTATGCGCGGAGGACGTCCGAGCCCGGCGTGCCGGGCCGGGAGGTGGAAACTATCCTCTTTGTCGGACAGGGCGGAAGCGTCTATATGATTCCTTCGGAAAGGATTTCCGCGTATCTGAAGAACGGCAGCGGAAATATCCTGCAAAGGACGGCCTTCTCCGGTGGCGATGAGATCAACCGGACAGGCTTTGCCTTTGGCGAGGACGGCGACGGAAACCTTGTGGCTGTTTATGTCGCTACTGTAAAGGGCACGACCAATAACGGCATCTTTTTAAGCAAGTTCGATAGCGAGAACGGAGTCTGGGGCGGCGGGACGCTCCTCGCGATGCGCCATATGGATGTCTATGAGGATGCGGCGAAGTATGGCTGGACGGATGAGGATGCGGAAAAGGCGTATCTGGGCGAGCTGGAAGGCTACAGCGATGGCGAAGGCCTGGGCCGGGGCGGAATGGACCAGTTCCAGTTTTCCAATCCGCAGATCGCCCTGGGCGTTAAGGGGGAAGAGCAGGAGGATTCGGAGACCGGCGAGGCGACGAACCTTTCCAGATCCAACACTACCCTGACCATCCTGACACAGGGTATGATGCGGTACCTTGTCTACCAGGAGGCGGAGGGAGAACGCTTCCTGACCTCCGGCGCGGTGCCGCCCGGGGATGCCGCCTTTAAGGAGGGCCTGGGCGTCTACGCGATCAGTTACGGCGTGGGTCAGCAGCGCATCGGGCAGGCGAACCTCTCCTTCCTGAACGAGGATTTCACTGCGGGAAGCGCGCTGACGGCCGCCTTGTCCTTCAGCAATACGGGCGATATCAGCATTCGCGGCTCCGAGGACAATCCGATTACCGTCGCGCTCGTCGTGGCCGGCGAGGATTTGCCGTATACCAAGCTGGCAGTCTGGAAAGTCACGGACAATATTTATCCCGGCCGGGAGGTACAGCTTAACGGTGATTTCACGCTTCCCGTAACGCTGCCCGAGGATGCGGGCTTTAGCCTTGTTGTCGGCGAGGACAGGACCTACGCGGAGGATCCCTACATCGCCGCAATCAAGGATATCTATACCATCAGGAAGCGGCCGGAGCTTGCCATCGAGGAGTCTCAGATCACGCTCTCCGGGAAGGACAGTGGGAGCCTTGCGCTGGATGAGAATGGAAATGTTCTCCTGGATGTAGACCTCTTTGTGACCAACAGGGGTACGGAGGATGCCGAAAACGTGTACCTGCAGTTTTCTTACGGCGTCCATGATCCCGATATGGCCATGCAGGTAAAGGAGATTGCCGGGGAGGGCGCGGACTGGAACGAGATTATCTATGTACCGCTCGACATCAGCGATCATGACCTGGAGGTGGGAGAAGAGGAAAATCTTCTCAGAGGTTCTTCAAGAGGCGGCGATGAGCTGTCGCGCGGGATCCTTGGCTTACAGGGTATCCGCGCGGGATACGGACGGCATGTCCGGGGGACGCTGACGGTTCCGGCAGATGTTTTCAGCATCTTCCGGGAGGATCGGCTGTTATCGAACGCCGGTTCCCTGATGCTTGTCGTAGAGGCTTTCGGCGGCAGCGATGAAGTGACGACGAACGAATTCGGGCTGGATGTGTCTTCGCACGATGAGTATGACGGCCTCAACAACCGCAGCGAGGCCAGAGTTGAGCACATGACAGCCTTCTGTGTCCCCGAGCATATCGAGGTGCCGGTCGGAATGCAGCTCAGGCTCCCGGTGTCCTTCTCCACCACGCTTGGCAGCAGGGAACCGAAGATCGACGCGACCGAGCTGCTGGACCGCAAGATGCAGGGCAGCGAAGAGGCCGAAAGCGGGAAGCCGCTTGAGCGGAGGACGGACGTCCTTACCTGGCAGCCGGCAGACTATCAAAACGGCCGGGGCACGGGAACGCTGATTTTCCGCGGAGCCAGGATGGGCACCTGCTACATCCGGATCCAGGATAGAAAAACCAATGCCTTCCGGGATATGTCCATTACATTTACCGAAGAGGCTAAGGGACTGGATATCACGAACAACAACGGTCTGTTTACCTATTATGACACAGCGGGCCAGCCGTTTATTGTCGGCAACGGAGACGACTGGATCTTCCGGGAACCGATCACGTCCTGGAGAGATGGGGAGGAGCCGCTGAACAAGACCCTTGCCCTGGGACGCGTCGGCGCAAGCTTCCGGTTTACGACGGAGGCGGAGGCCTTCGCCCTGGATTTCGACGGCAAGATCCAGGTGACCAGCGATTTCCCGGGCTTTGAGAGCGTCACGCTGGAGGACGAGGGAAAGATCCGGGGGGTCATCTTAGGGCAGAATCCGGAATCTAAGCCGCATACCGTGACGGTAACGGTCGTGGAAGAGGCGTCTCCGGGAACCGCCGACGAGTATGCGTATTTCGATAAAATGATCGAGTGCTATGCCGGCGATCTGATTCATCAGGCCGGGGGCTCCGCGGTCGATCCGGCCGAAGTGAGCGAATGGAAGGACTCGTTAAAATCCACCTTCATCTGGGGGACGAATTTGCCGAAGACCGGCAGCCTGAAAGCGGGACAGGTGTTCGAGACGACCCTGTATGGCATTGTTAATGGCGTTCTCCTGAAGAACTCGCAGAATCACTTTACCTATGCGGCGGACAATGTCGAGGTGCTGTCCTCGGAGGTTTCCGAATTTGGGACTTACGGGAAAAAGTTCGCGCTGAAGCTGCGCTTTACCGGAAACGGCACCGCGACCTTTAAGCTGGAGAATGATAAGGGCGAGGCTTACGTGTATTCTGCGGATGTGGACTGGTGGGAGCCCAGGGCTTCCGCGTTCTCCAGGTCCGGGGATGCGGCGTACTCGTTCTACGAACAGAAATATCCTGAGCTTCCGGAAATGTTCTCTCATACAGACGATGTGGAAACGGTTGACAACCGGTGGATGCACGCGGGGCCGGATGACCGGGGAGGCGCGGTCAAGGTACGGATCGATGACAACGCCCCGAAAGAAAGCTATAAAGTCTGGACGGTGGAGCATGACGAGTATCTGGAAAACTTTAAGCTCCGTGAGGAGGACGCGGTCGTGGTCAGGCGCGGGGAAGCGGTCTCCATACCGGCAGAGGAAAAGAGTAAGGTCTGGGTGATTGTAAAGGCTTTCAGCGAGGACGGCGGGAACCCGGATGAGGAATATCAGATCCGGAGAGCCGACGGTACTCTGGAGAGATTTAACGCCGAAGACGCGAAATATATCAACCTGGATCTGGTCGAGGTGCCGGAAGCGGAAGAGCTCATTGCCTTCAAGACCCAGTCGCTGGTTCTGTCCGGACGGATCGGCGTAAACTTCTTCATGAATCTGCCGCCCATCGAGGGGGTGGACTACAACGAGAGCTATATGGAATTTACGGTTTGCGGGGATAAGACGATCGAACCGTTTAACGCGAAGGAAAGGAACTCTGCCGGCACCTACTTCAGGTTTACCCGCCATGTGAATTCCGTGCAGATGGCTGACGAGATCAAGGCGGTGTTCCACTACTTTAGGGACGGTGAGGAGCGGACGCTTGAGAAGACGTATTCCGTCAAACAGTACGTTCTCGATTTCGACAGAACGGGCGGTTTCGGCGAGAAGGTGACCGCGCTCGCCCATGCGCTCGCCGATTACGGCCATCATGTGCAGCCGTACCTGTCGCAGCTTCGCGGGTGGGAGATCGGTACGGACCATCTGGAAATGGATCTTTCCTATAAAGGAGATTACTCGAATACGGATCTTACCAACGCCCAGCTGGATCTGCAGAACAATACGCTGATCTCCAGGAACGCGCGGGATGTCAAAAAGGTTTCCTGCTCGCTCTATCTCGATTCCGGAACGGCGATCAACCTCATGTTTACCATGAAGGATGGTTATGAGGGGAAGGTCTCGGCCACCGTGGACGGCGTACGGGCGCAGCCCGAGGATCTTGGAAACGGACGTTTCCGTGTCAGCATTCCGGATATCCCGGCGCACAGGCTTAGCAAGGAGTATCGTGTGGCCTTTAAGTCGAAGGGCGGCACGACGAGCATGAATGTCTCTGTCCTTGATTATGTCCAGAAGCTTCTCAAGAATCCGAAGGACGAAAACCTGAAGAATTGCCTGCTCGCTCTTTACAGCTATCACAAAGCGGCGGAGGCCTTGCTGAAGATCGGAGGATAAAAAGTTTTGGCCGGCGTCTTAGCCGTGTAAGGAAATAAAAAAGGGGCTGCCGCACCAATATGTGAACTGCTCCCCGTCAAGTAGACAATTAAAAAAATAAAAAATTCTGCCATCAGGTTTCGATCTGGTGGCATTTTTTATGCGACCATAAAATATTGTCGGTGTTTTTCCATGGGAGTTAAAACACCTAGTTTTCGCTGTAATCTCTTATTGTTATAGTAGGTAATATAATCCTCTATCATTTTTACAAGAGATGTTCTATTTGTGAAACGTTTTCCATAGTACCGTTCTCTCTTAAGGATACCCCAGAAGCCCTCCATCGGGCCATTGTCTATACACTTTGCAACTCTGGACATACTCTGTGTCATCCCGGCTGCTTCGAGCTTTGAATGGAAAACTCTGTTCGTGTATTGGAAACCCCGATCAGAGTGGCACAGGGGTGTTGCACCTGGATTCTCAGCGATAGCTTTGTCAAATGTATCAAATACCAGTGGATTGTTGTTTGAATCCCTGATGACGAAAGATACGATCCTTCGGTCATACAGGTCAAGAATAGCACTCAGATAGACCTTGTGCACTTCGATTCCAGTGTAATATTTGAATTCGGTGACGTCTGTCAGCCATTTCTGGTTCGGAGCCGTTGCTGTGAAGTCCCTGTCCAGAACATTTTCCGCGATATACTGAGGATTTTTCGCCTGGCGGGTGCACCCTTTGTTGTAATACTTGATCGTGGACTTGATTCCTTTTCTTCGGCAGAGCCGCAGTACCCGTTTGTCATTTGCCTTGATGTCATGATAACGTTCCAGGTCATCCCGTATTCTGCGGTACCCCTTATCGGGGCTTTCCGTATGGATCTTCTCGATCTCCCTGGCGATCCGCTCGTTTTCTGCCTCATAAGCTTGAGTCCCCCTTTTGAGCCATTTGTAATATCCGGCCCGGCTCACATTTCCCAGTTTGCAAAGTGCCGCAATTGGATAACCATGCTCGCCGTGTTCTTCTTTGATTGCCTGATAGATCTGTCCTTTCCTGACCAGGCTCAGCCCCGCCTCCTCTCTATTGCATCGAGTTTTTTTAAGAAAGATGCCTCCATTTCAGCGCGCTCTTTCTCTGCGCGAAGGATCTTATTCTCTGCCTTCAGCTTTTCTATCTCTGACAATTCTTCTGTTGCTTTTTTGCGCCCCCGTCCATCGCGAAGCGCATCTATGCCGCCGTCTTCATATTTGATGGTATAGCTTCTTGCCTGCTGATAGGATACACTGTATTTTACCGCAGTTTCAGCATAATTATGGTCATGCGCAATGCAGTATTGAACAATTTCTACCCTTTCATCGAAAGATGTTTTTCTTCCCTTAGTCATGATGACTGCTCCTCCCGTTCCGGAAGCGTTCAGCTCCTCATGCCTATTATACTGCTTTATCCAGTTTTGTAACTTGCTTTTCGATCGAATTCCATAACGTTGACAAATTGCCTGTTGGGAGCCTCGGCCGCTGAGATAATCCTGTACCGCCTGCTCTTTCAACTCTTTTGAATACCGTTTATTCCTTGTGACAAGAAAAGCGCCTTCACCTTCGCTTTGATAAATACTTATCCATTGTTGTATAGAAGTCCAGCTAATCTCAAGTCTGGAGGCAGCGTGATGCTGTGTTTCTTTACCATCTAAAATCTGATGTACGGTCCGCAGTTTCTCTGCTGGATCAATATTACTTTTAGACATAAAAATGCTCCCTTCCAAGTAGTAAGAGATTATTATATTTCTCTTGTCTACTTAGAAGGGAGCATATCAGATATATGCGGCAGCCTTTTTTATTCACAGAGCCGCGCAGGGAATATTGCTGCCTTCGGCAGCACGCGGCTCGCGAGGAAAGGCAGAGGTTCGGCTTGCGCCTCCCTCTACCCTATTTACTATTCACAGAGCCGCGCAGGGAGAATGCTCAGGAAAGCGCCTCGTATTTCAGATCCGTCAGGGCGTAGGGAAGAAGCTCTTCGGGCTGCCCGCCCGGATGGATCCAGTCTTTTACGTATTCCTCCGGCAGGATCAGGGGCATGCGGTCGTGGAGGAAGCAAAGACGCTCGCCGCTCCCGCGGGTCAGTATCACAAAAACGGGCAGTCCGTTCTCGATCCGGTAAAGTCCGCACAGGAAAGTCAGGGGAGAATCCTTCGGCCAAAGCCTGTATTTTTTCTTCGACGAATGCTCCCACTCAAAATACCAGGAGGCCGGAACGATGCAGCGGTGCCTTTGCCAGGCTTCCCGGAACGTGGGCTTTTCGGCCGCTGTCTCGGTTCGGGCATTTAACAGAAGGGTCCTTCCGGAAAAACCCCAGCGCATCGGAAAGACCGCCCGCTCCCCGAAACGGTTCGGCGCGATGACCGGGGCGACATTCGTCGGGCGGATTTCTCCGAACGTCCGAACCTCCGAAAGTCCCTGCCATTTGTTTATAAGAGAAGAACGGTTCATCTTCTCGACGAAGACCCGCATCTCCGGGGATTCATCTGTCCAGTATCGGCAGCACATTCGACCTCCATATTAAAGATTGAGTGTTTCTGGTCACACGGTGACCAGAAACGAAAGCGTTTTGCAATGAAATCGCCCTGCGGGCGATGGCACGCCTCAGCGTACAGAGAACGGTAACGAATTGGCTCGGGTGTCATCAACGGCTAAACCTTCATTTAATAAAGGTATCCAGCACCCGGACCAGGATCTCCACGTCGATGGGTTTGATGATATGCTCGTTCATCCCGGCATTTTTGCAGTTGATCTTGTCCTCGGCAAAGGCATTTGCCGTCATCGCGACGATGGGGATCTCCTTCGCGTAGGGACGATCCATGGCCCGGATCGCCCGTGTGGCCTCGTAGCCGTTCATGTTGGGCATCTGGACATCCATGAAGATCAGGGAATAGTACCCGTCGGGAGAGTCCGCCAGCATCCGGACGGCCTGCTTTCCGTCTCTCGCCCAGTCCACCGTAAGCCCTGTCATCTCCAGGAAGTCCGTGGCGATCTCCGCGTTCAGCTCCTGGTCCTCCGCCAGAAGGATCCGGCGGCCCTCAAGATGCATTTCCTCCAGGTCGCGCAGCGGCGCTTCCAGATCCTCCGCCGGCTGCTTGTTTACCAGCGAATTGAAAAGATTAGCCAGCTTTGTGCGGAACAGCGGCTTGCTGATAAAGGCTGTGGCACCGGCTTCCCGGGCCTCCTGCTCGATCTCTGCCCAGTCATAAGCGGAGAAGATCACGATCGGAACGCTCTCTCCCGCCAGCTTCCGGATCTGGCGGACGGTCTCCACACCACCCTGATCCGGGAGCTTCCAGTCCACGAAAACGGCATAGAAATCCCGGCCCTGCTCCTGCCTCGTCTTTACGCGGTCCACGGCGGCCTTTCCCGAGAGTACCCATTCGCTGTTCATCCCCATGTCGTTTAAGATCTCGCAGGCGGATTCGCAGCAGACGGGATCGTCGTCCGCGACCAGGATCCGCAGGTCGGTAAAGCTGGCATAATTGATATTTTCCGCGTTCTGGAGCTTCAGATACACGCTGACCGTAAACTTTGATCCCTTCCCGTAAACGCTTTCCACGGTAATATCCCCGCCCATCATGCGGACGATGTTCCGCGTGATGGCCATGCCCAGCCCCGTCCCCTGGATGCCGGACGCCCGCACATCATTGGCTCTGGCAAATGGCTCAAAGAGGTGTTCCAGGAACTCCTGGGTCATGCCGTAGCCGTTGTCCTCGAAAATGAACTGATAGTAGCCGAATCCCTGACGTCTGGCGGGCGTTTCGATGACGCTCAGCTGGATCCGCCCGCCGTTCGGCGTGTATTTAATGGCATTGCTCATAATATTGACGAAAACCTGCTCGATGCGCCGGCTGTCGCCGATGAGCTGTTCGTGCTCCACGTTCACGATGTTGACCCGGAACGTGTGCTCGTGCGCCAGAATCTGAGATTTTGTCATGTTCAGCATGCCGTCGATCAGATCCGCCAGGCAGAATTCCTCCTCCTGCAGCTCCACCTTCCCGGACTCGATCTTGTTCATATCCAGAACTTCATTGATCAGGGAAAGCAGATGGTTGGAGGATTCCCGGATCTTCCGCAGACAGTCCTCCACCCGCTCCCGGTCGTCCAGATGGTTGGCGGCGATGGTCGCCATACCGATGATCCCGTTCATCGGGGTACGCATGTCATGGCTCATGCTGGCGAGGAAATCGCTCTTGGCTTTATTGGAAGCATTGGCCGTCTCCATGGCTTCGCGAAGGGCGGTCTGGATCGTCTGTTCCTTCCGCACCTCATTGTCCACGTCCTTAAAACCCGTCACGATTCCGGTCTTCACGCCGGGAAGATTCAACCGGGCAAATTCCACACGGTAATAGCGGATACCGTTCTCAAAGACGCGGCGGAAGGGAACTGAATAAATGAGATGCTTCTCCGTGTTCCGGAGGACATTTTCCGGTGTAATGCCCTCTAAAAACTTTTGCCGATCCTCCTCCAGCACCAGACGGGAATAAAAGGCAAAGGCATCGGTATAGCGTTCGATCTTCAGGGCTTTGTCCGCCGGCAGGCGGTGGACCAGATCCTCATCGATCCGAAACAGCTCAAAATGCTGGGTTTCCAGATCATCGATCAGCCAGACGGAGTCATAGACGCGGGTAAGCGCTTCGACGACGGCGGTGCGCAGGGCTTTGTCGGTCTCCAGCTGTTCATGCTGCTCCGTGATGTCCGAAATGAAAACATAGTAAAGGCCATTGTAGACATCCGATTCCACGTAATGGCCGTAATCGTCGATCCATCGGACAGCTCCGTCCTTGCGGAGGATCCGGTACGCCACATGGTCCATGTGCGAACCGCTTTCCTCCATCTGTTTCTGAATGGATTCAGATACCCAGGCATAATCCTCCGGGTGAACCGTGCCGCGAAAAGAGGAGCCGGAAAAGGCCTTCAAATCCTCGAAATCATCGCAGCCGTAGATCCTGCACGCGGCTTCGTTGGCGTACAGCAGTTCTTCGCTTTCATCCGCCTTATAAATATAAAAGCCGCCGGGCATATGCTCGCCAAACTGCTTGATCACCGCAAGGCTTTTTTCATTTAGGATAAAACTCTTACTGAACATATTTTCCATCCTCACTTTCAGGGTGTGTTACAGCGCACAGGCCCCATCGAAAAAGTCTGCTTTGCTCCTCTTAAATGAAAGGGAATCCTCTGAACAATGACCGGGGGACTGAAATAACTGAAATCTTCCAATTATATTATATCATTATCATATCCCGGAAAAAAACATTTTCTGAAAAATAAAAAAATTTGTAGAGGATGGAGAAATGTGTGCTATACTGGAAATAGATGAAATGAACATTTCAAAATCTTGGAGTTTTTGCACGGGAATACGGCTGCTGAGAAACCAAAATATGCGAACACCATGTATACAACAGAGAGTTGCCGGAGGAATGACCTATGAAGAGAAGGAATTATTTGCGGCGGGTGCTTATGATATTCTTCGTAATGCTCCTGGCAGTTTTTTCCGCGACGGCGGTATCTGCTTCGGCCGATGAGAACAAGGACACCGAAGCGCTGGCTGAAGCCGCGGAGCAGGAGACGGAAATCGTTGTGTCCGGAGAGGGAGAAAACCCTGAAACGCCCGCGCCGGAATATGAGCTTTCCAGAGCGGTGCTGTCCGGCGAGGTCCTTTCTTATACCGGAAGCGAAAGGGTGAAGGAATCCGTCGCCGTATTCGGAAATATCACGGAGCAGGGCGAAACGACAGAGGCGGAGCTTTTGGAAGGCACCGATTATGTGCTTGAATACACAGATAACCTTCATGCGGGAACCGCCGTCCTTACGATCCGGGGGATCGGCCATTACGACGGAAAAACGCTGACGGAAACCTTCGAAATCCTGCAAGCCGGGATTTCCGGCATCGAGCTGCCGTCAAAGAAGTTCGAATATACAGGAGCTCCGATCACACCCGAAATCAAGGTCTTCGCATTCATAGCGGATGAGTGGATTCTTCTGAGCGGCGGCTCGGATTATGATGTGGCGTACGGCGGCGACAATATCCATGTGGGAAGCGTGGATATTACGGTGACCGGAAAGGGCGATTATACAGGAAGCCTGACCGAAACCTTTGAGATCAAGGGGACGCTGGTATCCGCAGAGCTAAAATACAGCTCTTTGAAGTACAACGGGACGGCGAGGAAGCAGAGCGATTCCGTAACCGTCACGGGCAATGCCGACGGAATTGTCACGACCTTGAAAAAAGGCGTTGACTACGGAATCGCCTATGCCGGGAATATCCATGTCGGAGAGGCGGTCATGACCATTACCGGAAAAGGCCGGTATATGGGAACGATCACGAAGACCTATCGGATCCGGCCGGCGGAGATTACATCCGCGAAGCTGAAATACGCGGTCATGTCTTACAACGGGAAGGCAAGGACGCAGACCGGCACAACGGTGGTAAAGAGCGGAAACACCGTTCTTAAGAATAAAATCAATTATACGGTCACCTATGAGAAGAATATCCGGATCGGCACCGCCGTGATGACGGTTTCCGGGAAGGGCGATTATACGGGAACGATCATCAGAACCTTTGCCATAAAAGGCAGGCTCACGTCGGCCGTCTTAAAATACGATTCGCTGAAATACAACGGAACGGCGAGGAAGCAGAGCGGTTCCGCGATCGTCCGCGGCAATGAAAACGGAACGATCGCCCTGTTAAAGAGAAACGTCGATTATAAAATTTCTTACGCGAATAATAAGGATGCCGGCACGGCGACCGTGAAAATTACCGGAAAAGGCAGGTTTATGGGAACGCTTATCCGGACCTTCCGCATAACCCCGGTCTCGATCCGGAAGGTGTCTCTTCCATATAAATCAAAGCTTTGCAGAGAAAAAGCGCTCAGGCCGAAGCCGACGGTGACCGCCAATGTCGGCGGAAAGGCCGTTACCTTAACGGAGGGGACCGATTATACGGTTTCTTACGAAAACAACCGGGAACCGGGAACCGCGGCCGTCATCGTTAAGGGCGTCGGAAATTATCAGGGAACGTTGAAAAGGACCTTTCAAATCACCCGGATAAAGGTTGTCGGAAGCGGAGGCGTCCGGACCCTCGGCTATGGTTCCGCGGGAAAGTCTTACGACAGTCTGAAGGCTGCCGTCTGGTCGGATTCCAACAACCAGGACGATCAGACCTGGTACACGATGAGCCGGAGGGCGGACGGGATCTGGACCGCGAAGGTGAATTTTATCAATTTCAAAGGCTACGGGACGGCGACGGCTCATGTATACGCGGGGACAGAATATCTCTGCGCGGTTACATTTGCTATACCGAAGGAGGAATGGCTGAAGGCCCATTCCGATCGCTTCAAAGCCGAATTCCTGAAGGGCACAAACAGCTACGCGAATATCGACTACATACAATGCGCGATCAGTATCGCCGGAAATGATTATTATGGCTATGATCATACGTGGCGTGAAAACCGGCACACGATGAGCTGCGCGGGACTGGTCGGGCTGTGCCTTACCTATTGCGGGTACGGTGATTTCATCAAGGATGACCCGCCGGAGAAGATCGACGGAAGGCGATGGGGCTATCTGGATCTTGGGACATACAGCAATAAATACGACTGGACAAGGATCATGCTCGATGAGGCGCATGCAACATGGCATGCCGGCCTGGACGGCATACAGCCCGGCGATGTATTATATTATGATAATAACATCTACTCGAATCATACCGGTTTTTATCTCGGGAACGGCGCGACGGTTGAGTCAAGAGCCCCGCGCAGCCTTACGTCTTACACGGACGAATACGGCGGTGAAATCGCGATTTTTCCCCGGGGATTGTATGAGGAGAAAGGATGGAAGGGGTATTTCAGAATACCAAACAAGAATAAGGCTTGGTGAGCGGGCGTCTTTGGTTCGCGACGCGGGGCGGCGCGAAGACGGACGAACAGAGTTTCCTTTTATTTTCCACTTGAAAAAAGAAAGGAAATATCGTAGTCTTAAGGTGTTGGATTGAAAAGGATTTATTGAGGAATATCTATGAAAAAGAAGATTTTAGCATGGATTCTTAGTACGGCAGTGATCTTGGCTCCTCTGGCGCCAGCGAATATATCCGCCGCGATGTACGGCGGAGAGGACGGCGTTACGGATTCTCAGACGGTGGACGGCTATGAGGCCGATGGCTTCTTCGGGGAAGATGAAAGTCTCTTCGAGAATCCGGGGGAAGAAGCTCCGACAGGCGAAGACGCAATCGATGAAAGCTTCCGGTCGGATGCGGAGGAACCGGACGGCTTCGAAGGTGAGCCGGAAGGCTATGAGGATCCGGAGATTTCCGACGAAGCTCCGGGGGCTGAGGGCTCGGAGGCGCCGGATCCGGAGAATGACGATGAGAGCTCTCTTGAGACGGAGGCTCCCGGCTATGAGGATCCGGATGTCCCGGCAGCGCCGGCGGACGAAGCTCCCGGCCGTGAGGGCGATTCGGAGGAGGAGGATCCGGCTTCGGAATCCGACGATCCGGATGTCAGCGTCCCGGAGGAAGCCGGGGATACGGAGCCGGAAAAGCTTTCCGGAAATTCGGAGGATGAGCCGGTCATCGAGGAAGAGGAAGCGGAGACGGCCGACAGCGACGAAAAAAACGCAGGCGTGACCATTGCGGGGCTGGAGGAAAACATAAAGCTTTATAAGCCGAAAAACGGGATCTATGTTTTGGATACGTCCATGGACGGCACGAATCTGCTTTCCATAAAGAACTCGGCTCCGGGCGCCGACCTTGCGGAGGGCGCGAAGGCCGTGGTTACGGACAACGTGAAGAACCTCAGCGCTTACTGGCAGCTGACGAAGAATGAGGACGATTCTTATCGGATCGTTTCTTTCGAATCCGGATATGCCCTCACGGCCAGCGGGACGGAGGTCATCCAGAAGGAATATACGGGTGACGATTCCCAAAAATGGCTGATCCGCCGATTCGGAACAAAGACATATACCTCCTTTACGCCGAAATCCAACACCAAGATGCGTCTGGCGCTTGCCGGGAGCACGGATAAGTTCGCCGCGGGCGGAAGCAAGATCATCCTTGCGAAGGCCGGGGCTACCCATCAGATGTGGTATGTGATGTCCCGCCCGAGTCCTCAGGTCAGCCTGGAGGATGGAGATTATCAGATCTATCCGAACAGCAAATCCGCAAAAGCCGTCTATGTCAACAAGAATACAAAGGATGAGGATGCACCGGTCGTTCTCTATTCCTGGCTTGGCCGCCGGGGACAGTGGTTTCACGTGAAATCCCTTGGCCGGGGCAATCTTTATTCCATTACGAACATTTACAGCAAAAAGGCGCTTTATCCGTTCAAGGGTGCAAACACTGCCGGGACGGAGATCGTCCAGCATACGGTTGGGGACGGTCTGGATCAGGCCTGGCAGCTGACGGCGGACGGAGAAAGCTATAAGCTGATCCATGTCATGAGCGGGCTGGCGCTCGGACTTGACGAGGACAGCTATGATAATCAGACGGCTCTTACGATCGAGAAGCCGAAGGATAAAAAAACACAGAAATGGTCCTTTGCCCCGATCGATACGGTCGGGAAGGACACGGCGGGTGAGGATGCGAAGCTTGCGTCCGGTTATTACCGCCTGACCAATGCCGCGGACACGTCGCTTGTGGCTTCGGTTTCCGGCAGCAGGACGAAGGTCGGAACCCAGCTTGCGCTTCTGGAAAAAACGGCGAAGGAACGGGCGACTTTCTATATCAAGTCCCTCGGAAAAGGACGGTACGCGATCCGCTCTTTCTTCAACATGAAGTATGTCGGCGTGAATTATGATACGGCTGAGAATAATTACAAGCTGGAGACGAAGGCGGACTATTCGGCCGCTTCCTCCAAGTGGTATATCCGCAAGTCCGTCTCCGACAGCAACAAGCTGTCGATCGTAAACGCGGCGAATTCGGCGCTCGTTCTGACCTGCGACGGGGACGCGAAGAGCGGGGCGGTGCTTAAGATTTCCCTTTCCACGGGCGAAAAGGCGCAGCGGTGGAGCTCGACGAAAATGATCAACCAGAAGCCGCTGACGGACGGACAGCGCTATGTTCTCGGCTCTCAGCTGAACACGGGCCTGGTTATCAGCACGGAGAATACCCTGGCCGGCTCGGGCGGCGCGGTTCTGCGCTCCTCCGAGAAGCAGCCCTGGGAGGTGTATATCTTCGAATATGTCGGGCCTTCGAATATTTACCGGATCCGCAACCAGTGGTCCGGAAGGGTTCTGGCGGGAGCGTCGAAGTCCGACGGGGAGAAGGTCTTCCTGGTCAACGAGAGCGAAGCGGAAAACCAGCTCTGGCATGTCCGGGCGATGGGCACCGCGAAGTATAACATCGCCAACGTAAAAACCGGGAATCTTCTGACCGTCAAGGGCGGGAGCGCGGCTTCGGGTACGGCCGTGACCGTCAGCGAAGAGAAGGGGAACTCCTCCCAGCTCTGGGTTATGCATACGGCCTCAAGCCTTGAGAAGGTACCGACGCAGATCAACGTTGTGATCAGCCCGAAGGGCACGAACAACGTGGTGGAGGTCCGGGACGGGAGCCTTGTGGACCGCACGCCGATCCAGTTCAATTATCCGTCCGGAGCCGCAAAGCAGGTTTTCCAGATCCTTCCCTCGGGGAATTACTATAAGATCCGCAACGTGGCAACGGGAAGATACCTGACCAGCTCCTCCGGGAAGATCACGTCCCGCACGAGCATCAGCGGCAAGGCACAGCTCTGGAAGGTATTTCCGTCCGGCATTCGGTACTATTTTAAGAACGTCGGCAACGGCAAATATCTTTCGACCAATGATCCGGTATTTTCGCCCGGCACGCAGCTGATTATCTCCGCCACGAAAATGGTGAGCCGGCTGACCTACACCACGGTCACGGGCTGGCAGTACGTGACCGGCGGAATGAAGTATTTCAAGGAAGATGGGAGCGTCGAAAAGAATTCCTTCCTGAATTATAACGGAAATCTGGTGTATGTCGGAAATGACGGCCTGGTTCAGACGGGATGGTTTAAGTACGGATCCTATTATTATTACTTTAACGGCACTGCCGGTCAGGTGAAGAGCGACGCAAGGCCGTACATCGGAAAGCTGTATCCGAGCCGCCGGGGAGGCTTCTACAAGGATGAAAAGTCCGGCCCGGCGTGCAGCTACCGCATCACGGTCGACCGCCAGCATCCCTGCCAGGTTACCGTTTATACGCAGTATCCGGGCCAGACCGCGTTCAATGTGCCGGTGGTTTCCTACCTGTGCTCGACCGGCGCGGACGGGACGCCGACCGCCGGCGGTGAGCGTGTGACGATCCACTCCGGCCGCTGGCAGGAGCTGATGGGACCGTCCTGGGGACAGTTCGGCATGGCGATCCTCCTGCGAGATGAGAATAACCAGTGGTATGTCAACGGCGATTTCTTCCACTCGCTGGCCTGCCCGGAGCCGAACGATCACAATCTGGATGTCGGTTCCTACAACGTCCTCGGCGTTCGCGCCTCTCACGGCTGCGTCCGCCTGAATGTCCGCAATGCCTATTGGCAGTATAATTTCATTCCGGACAACACGGGCGTCTATGTCGGCGACAACCTGGCGCGGCCGCTGAACGCGCTGGCGCAGCCGTACGCGAGCGGTTCGAGTCCGATCGACCCGACCGATCCCAACTACACCGGGAACTATGGCTATACGGAGAACGGTGTATACTATAATCCGGTCGGTTTCCATTAAAGGTGAATTAAAAAAAGGGCAGAGGCCGGCATTGCCGAACCTCTGCCTTTTTTCGTAAGCCGCGCTGTGACTGCACGTCAGTGCGTGCAACAAGCACGCCCGTCCGGCCGTCGCGCCGCGGGACTTTTCGTTTCTGGTCACCGTGTGACCAGAAACGAAAAAAGACGGTGCCGGGGGGCACCGTCTTTTTTGGGACTCGCTCAGATCTCGACCTTGAAGCTCTCGGAGCCTTCGCCGTTCACGACGTAGTACGCCACGCCTTCTTCCGGCTTGCAGTAAACGTCCAGAGTCTCGATAACGACCTCCGGATGGCTCTCTTTAAAGGCCTGCTCGGCTTTCTTCGCGACATCGGTAATGTCATGCTGTCCGCCCTGGAACTCGAGGTTGACGGAAACCTTCACGGTCTTCTTCGTGGTTCTCTTGCGGGTGGTCTTCTTCGCCGGAGCCTTTGCCGCATCAAGAAGCTCTTCAGCGACGTTCTTGATTTCCTCACTAACTTTTTTTGCTGCCATATCCTGCCTCCTGCGGCAAAGCCGCGTAATATCGATTAAAAACTTACACAACGCCCGTGATTATAAAACGGAAAAGGATATTTGTCAAAGGAAAAACATCATTTTCATCATATTATTCAGAAAATATAAAAAATGAATCCGTTTGTTGTTTATTCTTACAAAGATTGGAACGCTTTTCTGTGGCGAAGCGCGGTAATCTGTCGTATAATGAGGGTTGAAAGGATGTTGCCGCTGGATGCTAAGGCACGGACTGTTTTAGGCACACTGAGGCGTGCCGTCGTCCGAAGGACGAGCTTATGGCAAAACGCCTTCGTTGCTGCGAGCGGAGCGAACAGTAACGAAAGGACCACGGAAAAGGAGAGTTTTCATGAGGTTTGTATCCTGGAATGTCAACGGCCTTCGGGCTGTCCTGAAGAAGAACTTCAGGGAGGTTTTCGAGGCGCTGGACGCGGATATTTTCTGTCTGCAGGAGACGAAGCTGCAGGAGGGACAGGCGGAGCTGGAGCTTCCGGGCTATATCCAGTACTGGAACTACGCGGAGAAAAAAGGTTATTCGGGGACGGCGATTTTTACGAGACTGCAGCCGCTTTCGGTGAGCTACGGGATCGGGATCCCGGAGCACGACCGGGAAGGCCGGGTCATCACGCTGGAATATGAGGAGTTTTATTTTCTCACGGTATATACGCCGAATTCCCAGAATGAGCTGGCGCGGCTCGACTACCGCATGAACTGGGAGGATGCTTTCCTTAATTATCTCGAGAGCCTTCGGGAAAAGAAGCCGGTCATCTTCTGCGGAGATCTCAACGTGGCGCATGAGGAGATCGATCTCAAAAACCCGAAGACGAACCGCCATAACGCCGGGTTCACGGACGAGGAACGCGGAAAGATGACGGCGCTGCTTGCGGCGGGCTATATCGATACGTTCCGACATTTTTACCCGGAGCTGCGGGATGTGTATTCCTGGTGGTCCTACCGCTTCCGCGCGCGGGAAAAGAACGCGGGGTGGCGTATTGATTATTTCATCGTGTCGAATGAGCTGGAAGGCCGCCTTCGGGACGCGAAAATCCACACGGAGATCACCGGCTCCGATCACTGTCCGGTGGAGCTGGACGTTGAGTAACCCTTTGTGCTATGTGTACGTGCTCCGATGCGCGGACGGCACGCTTTACACCGGGTGGACGAATCATTTGCGGGAGCGGGTGGAAGCTCATAACAGCGGGAAGGGCGCGAAGTACACGAAACCGCGCCGTCCGGTCACGCTTGTCTATTATGAAAGCTTCGAAACGAAACAGGAGGCGATGTCCCGCGAGTATGCCATCAAGCGGCTGAGCCGGAAGGAAAAGCTGCTGCTGGTGGAAAAAGGCGGTTTATCTGCGGAAGGCCCGGAAAGGCCGGCCGGCAGGTAAAGGGTTTCTGGTCACACGGTGACCAGAAACGAAGGCGTTTTGCAATGAAATCGCCCTGCGGGCGATGGCAAAACGCAGGTCAGCGACAAAATATAATTTTATGGTTCATACACAGGCTGATTTATGTCACTGGCCCGTGCCAAACAGCGACGCGCAGCTAGTCCTTTAGAAGAATCCGGATACGGATTCGATCTGCTCGGCCATTTCCTACGCGTATTTAAAGAATCAGATGACCAGGTCCGGCAAATACGTGCCCCGGCGGGCGGGGCAGATCAACTCGGAGACGGAGTTTATCCTGAAATACTTTGGAGTTGAGGCGCCGGAATACATGCCGAATGTCGGCGTCCAGGTGAAGGATCTGGTGATCGACGATACGGAGGGCGGCCAGGATAATATTACGATCCGTATTGCCTGGGAGTACATGAAGGAGAGCGGCGTGTCGACGCTGCCGATCATGACGGAAGACGGGGCGCTGGAGGGCATCATCACCGTCACGGATATTGCCAATTATTACATGGACTCCTACACGAAGACCATTATGTCCGAGGCCCGGACAAAGTTTTATGATATCGCGGAGACCATCAACGGAACCGTGGTGGTCGGCAATGAGCACGCGTATTTCACGAAGGGCAAGGTTTTCATCGGCGCCTCGACGCCCACGCATCTTGCGGGCTATATCGAGGAGGACGACCTGGTGATCGTGAGCGACCGGGAAGACATGATGGCCGCGGCGATCGAGAACGGCGCTTCGTGCGTGGTCGTCTGCCTTCGCGACGATGTTGATGAGAAAATCCGGAAGCTCGCCGAGGAAAGATGCTGCGTGATCATCTGCACGAGATTTGACACGTACACGGTCGGGCGGCTGATCAATCAGGCGATCCCGGCGAAATACCTCATGCGCGGCAAGGAAAAGATCGTGAGCTTCCATCTGGAGGATTTTGTGGACGATATCCGCGAGATTATGGGGAAAAAGCGCTACCGCTCGTTCCCCATCCTGAACCATGCCGGGCAGTATGTGGGTATGATCTCGCGCCGGAGCCTGCTTTCCACGCGGAAAAAGAAGCTGATTCTGGTGGATCATACCGAAAAGTCTCAGGCGGTGGACAATCTTGACCAGGCGGAGATCCTGGAGATCATTGACCATCACCGCGTCGGAACGCTGGAGACCGTCGGTCCGGTTTACTACCGCGGGGAGCCGGTGGGCTGCACCTGCACGATCCTGTACCGGATGTTCCAGGAGCAGGGCATTGAGATCCCGCCGCGGATCGCCGGGCTCATGGCGTCGGCGATCTGCTCGGATACGCTCCTGTACCGTTCGCCGACCTGCACGCCGCGGGATAAAGAGGCCGGAGACGCGCTCGCGAAGATTGCCGGCATCGAGCTGGAAGCCTACGCGAAGAAAATGTTCCGCGCCGCGAGCGACCTGGGCAACAAGACGCCGGAGGAGATCCTCCATCAGGACTTCAAGAAGTTCATTTTCGGAGAGACCGTTCTGGGCGTCGGGCAGATCAGCTCGATGGACAAGGAGGAGCTCGAGGAGATCGCGAAGAAGCTGCGCCCGCAGCTTGAGCTTGCGAGCGTGAAAAACAACATGCAGATGGTCTTTTTCATGCTGACGGATATCCTGGATGAGGACACCCATCTCCTGTGCTATGGGAAGGACTGTGAGAAGCTGATCGAGGAGAGCTTTGGAGAGAAGGTCGAGGACGGAAAGGCTTTGCTTAAGGGTGTCGTTTCGAGAAAGAAACAGCTGATCCCGGCATTTATGGATGCGCTTCAGGGAGCGTAAGGAGGCTATATGGCAAAGATTACCTGGCGGCCGGGGAATATGCTCTATCCCCTGCCGGCGGTTCTTGTGACGTCAAAAAGCGCGGATGGAGCGGCGGATGTCTGCACGGTCGCGTGGGCCGGAACGGTCTGCTCGGATCCCGTGATGGTCAGCATCTCGCTCCGCCCTTCAAGAAAAAGCTATGTAAATATCCGTGAGACCGGAGCGTTCGTCGTAAATATCACGACGGAGGAGCTTGCGCACGCGACGGACTTCTGCGGGGTCCGAAGCGGCCGCGATCTGGACAAATTCAGGGCCGAGGGGCTTTTGACCGAGCCGGCGGAGAAGATCGACTGCCCGATGCTGACGGCCTCTCCGGTGAACCTCGAGTGCCGGGTCAGGGAGGAGCTGGCCCTGGGCTCGCATACCCTGTTTATCGGCGAGGTGCTGGCGGTTCATGTCGATGAGAGCTATCTCGATGAGAAGGGCAGGTTTGATTTCACCGCGTGCCGGCCGCTGGTTTACTGTCACGGAGAATATCGGGCGATCGGGCGGAAGATCGGGAGCTTCGGCTACAGCGTGCGGAAGAAAAAAATCAAAAAAGGAAGCCGGAGGCGGGGAAAGCAAGCTGAGAAATAATTAATCATCCCGTAAATGTTGCAAAATCTTTACAAATGTGAAAATTTGGAGTACTATAGAAGCAGCCGTTTGAAGGACGGGGAGAAGCACGAAGCCAGGTACCAAGCCCATTGGGGAGTGTGGTGGAAGGGAAAAGGCAAAGCTTATGGAAAAATACGCGATACGAGGCGGCAGCCCGCTGGTTGGGGAGGTAGACATAGCGGGCGCGAAAAATGCCGCGCTGCCGATTATTTCGGCGGCGATCATGTCGAATGAAACGGTTACTTTGGAGAATCTGCCGGATGTGAACGATGTGAACGTTCTTTTGGAGGCTATCCAGCGGATCGGCGCCGGAGTGGACCGGGTAGACCGCCATACGGTGCGCATCAACGGGGCTCATATCAAGGGATATTCCGTTGATTATGAGAGTATGAAAAAAATACGCGCTTCCTATTATCTTCTTGGAGCGCTTCTTGGAAAGTATAACCGCGCTTCGGTGCCGATGCCCGGCGGCTGTGCCATCGGCAGCCGGCCCATTGACCAGCACACGAAGGGCTTCCGGGCGCTAGGCGTCCGCATTGAAAATGAGTCCGGGTATCTTGTCGCAAGCTGCGACCAGATGTTCGGAGCTCATATTTTCATGGACGTCGTCTCCGTGGGGGCGACCATCAACATCATGATGGCGGCCTGCCGCGCGTCGGGAAGGACGATCATTGAAAATGCCGCGAAAGAGCCGCATGTGGTGGACGCGGCGAATTTCCTGAACAGCATGGGCGCGAGGATCAAGGGCGCGGGGACGGACGTGATCCGTATCCAGGGCGTCCAGGAGCTTCACGGCTGTACCTATACGATCGTTCCGGATATGATCGAGGCGGGCACATACATGATGGCGGCCGCCGCGACGAAGGGCGATATCGTGCTTCGGAACGTCATACCCAAGCACCTTGAGGCGATCTCCGCGAAGCTCCGCGAGATCGGCTGCGAGGTGATGGAGGCGGACGACTGGGTCCGCGTAGTAGCCTCAAGGCGTCTTAGCTCAACACAGGTCAAGACCCTGCCGTATCCGGGCTTTCCGACCGATATGCAGCCGCAGATGGCCGCCGTGCTGGCGCTGGCCAACGGAACGTCCATCGTGAAGGAGAGCATCTTCGAGAGCCGGTTTAAGTATGTGGACGAGCTGGCCCGGATGGGCGCGAACATCAAGGTCGAGGGCAACGCGGCGATGATCATCGGCGTGGATCGTTTTCACGGCGCGCAGGTCGCCTCGCCGGATCTTCGCGCGGGCGCGGCGCTGGTGATCGCGGGTCTTTCGGCGGAGGGGATCACGGTCGTGGATGATATCGGCTATATCCTCCGCGGATACGAGGATTTTGACGAAAAGCTCCGCCTGCTCGGCGCGGCGATCGAAAAGATTCATTCGGAGGCTGAGCTGCGGAAGCTTGAGCTGTGGATGGGCGTGTGAGCGCGCGCCGCTGTCCGTCTGCGGGCTGTTTTCTGTACACTGAGGCGTGCCGTCGTCCGAAGGAGGCTTAGCTGCATAACGCCATCGTTGCTGTGAACGGAGTGAACAGTAACTTGAGTATGAATATACGAGAAGAAAAGCAACAAAAGGGCTGCAGGCTCTGCGCAAGGGCCTGCGGCGTGGACAGAGCACAGAGGGCAGGTCGGTGCGGTGAGACCGTGGAGGTCTATGCCGCCCGGGCTGCCCTTCATCTGTGGGAGGAGCCGTGCATATCCGGGAGGGAAGGATCCGGCGCGGTGTTTTTTACCGGCTGTCCCTTAGGCTGCATCTTTTGCCAGAACCGGGAGATTGCGCTCGGCAGCGCTTCCCGTTCACATAGGGAGCCGGACGATGAGCGGGTTGGCCGGACGGACCGGCGCGGCGTGCATTTGACGATCCGTGAGCTGGCAGAGGTTTTCCTGCGGCTGCAGGCGCAGGGGGCGAACAATATCAACCTGGTCACGCCGACACATTATGTGCCACAGATCGCGGAGGCGCTGCGGCTGGCGGGGGAAGAGCTCAGAATCCCCGTTGTCTACAATACCGGCACCTATGAGACCGTGGAAACTGTGGATAAAATGGCGAAAATTGTGGATATCTTTCTGCCGGACCTCAAGTTTTGCGATCCGGGGCTTTCGGCCAGGTACGCGGCCGCGCCGGATTATTTTGCGGTCGCGACGGCGGCGATCGCCCGGATGGCAGAGATCGTCGGCGAGGCGCAATTCGACGGCCGGGGGATGATGAAAAGAGGCATGATCGTCAGGCACATGGTTTTGCCGGGGCACACGCGGGATTCCATGGCGATTCTGGATTATCTGGCGGAAACCTACGGAGACAGGATCTACGTCAGTATCATGAACCAGTATACGCCGATGCCGGGCGTTGAGAAAAAAGACCCGCTCCTTGGCCGCAAGGTCACGCGGCGGGAATATGAGAGGGTCGTGGGACACGCGATCTCACTCGGACTGAGCAAGGTATTCATCCAGGAAGGCGGCACCGTCTCGGAAAGCTTCATCCCGGCCTTTGACGGGGAGGGGCTGGGGCGCTGACAGAAAGCAGCCTGGTAAAATTGGCAGGAAGGGAAAGAAGATGGATTATATTGTCAGAGGAAGCGCGGCCGGACAGATGGTGCGGGCCTTTGCCGCGACCACGAGGGAAACCTGCGAGCACGCGCGGAAAATTCACGGCTTAAGCCCGGTGGCGGCGGCGGCGCTCGGGCGGACGATGTCGGCGGCTCTCATGATGGGCGTGATGATGAAGGGGGAGAAGGACGTTTTGACGCTTCAGTTCAGCGGGGACGGCCCGATCGGCAAAATCACGGTGACGGCCGGATCGAACGGCACGGTCAAGGGTTATGTCGATAACCCTTCGGTGCTTCTCCCGCCCAATGCGGCGGGGCATTTTGACGTGGGCGGCGCGGTCGGGAAGGGATTTCTGCATGTGCTGCGCGACACCGGCCTGAAGGAGCCTTACGCCGGCGAGGTGGAGATCCAGACCGGCGAGATCGCGCAGGATCTTGCGTATTATTTCGCGGTCAGCGAGCAGGTGCCCTCGGTCGTCGCGCTGGGCGTTCTGATCAACCGCGAGGACGGAACCGTGCGCGAGGCGGGCGGTTATATTCTGCAGCTTATGCCGGACTGCCCGGAAAGCGTGATCGCCGGGCTTGAGAAGGCCGTCGTGACGATGCCGTCCGTGACCGATCTTTTGCGCGAGGGGAAAACGCCGGAGGATATGCTGGAGATGCTCCTCGGGCAGCAGGAGCTTCATCTTTATGAGCGTATGCCGGCGCGGTTTATGTGCAACTGCTCCAGGGAACGGGTCGAGAAGGTGCTGATGGCGCTCGGACGGCGGCAGCTGATGGAAATCGTGGATGCGGGCCGGCCCGAGACCCTCCACTGCAGCTTCTGCAATACCGACTATACCTTTACCGTCGGGGAGATGCGGGATATTCTGCGGAGGACGCGATAAACAGCCGGCAGGCCGTCGGCTGAAGGGCGATCTCATTGCAAAACGCCTTCGTTTCTGGTCACCGTGTGACCATAATACATTCTGCATGTTTTGTAGCTTGACCGAGGGTTCCTTCGGTGCTATTCTGCTTGTCAGTTCAATTAAATAGCTTACCTTTATTTAGAACGGTGGAGACGGAGAGGGTCTTGGAAGCCGTGACAACCCCCCGAAAGGGAAGGTGCCAACCTCAAGCGAGCAATCGAACAATAAGGGAAACGGACATGTCACGAGCCTGCTTTCCTGTAGGCTCGTTTTTTACGGATAACGGTAAGCACAGTTCGCGAATGCGGAGAAAGGGATAAATCATGGGAGAAAGAAGATTTTTTACGTCCGAATCGGTGACCGAGGGACATCCGGATAAGGTCTGCGACGCGATCTCCGACGCGGTGCTGGATGCCTGCCTTGCGGAGGATCCGATGAGCCGCGTGGCCTGCGAGACAGCCACGACCACCGGTCTGGTGGTGATCATGGGCGAGATTACGTCTTCGGCAAATGTTGACTTCCAGAAGGTTGCGCGTCAGACGATCCGCGAGATCGGCTACACGGACACGGCCATGGGCTTTGACGCGGACGCGTGTGCGGTCATGGTCGCCATGGACAAGCAGTCCACCGATATTGCCATGGGCGTGGACAAGGCTCTTGAGGCGAAGGAAAATGAGATGACCGACGAGCAGCTTGAGGCGATCGGCGCCGGCGACCAGGGCATGATGTTCGGCTACGCGTCGAACCAGACCCCCGAGCTGATGCCTTACCCGATCGCTTTAGCGCAGCGTCTGGCGCTTCGCCTGACGCAGGTCCGCAAGGACGGCACGCTGAAGTATCTTCGTCCGGACGGAAAGACGCAGGTTTCTGTCGAGTACGACGAGGACGGCAAGCCGGCGCGCCTGGAGGCGATCGTCGTTTCCACGCAGCATGCCCCGGATGTCACACAGGAGCAGATCCACGAGGATGTCCGCAGGTATGTCATCGACGCGGTCGTTCCGGCAGGAATGATCGACGAGAAGACCAAGATCTACATCAATCCGACCGGCCGTTTCGTTATCGGCGGACCGCACGGGGATTCGGGCCTTACGGGCCGCAAGATCATCGTCGATACCTACGGCGGCTACGCGAGCCACGGCGGCGGCGCGTTCTCCGGCAAGGATCCGACGAAGGTGGACCGTTCCGCGGCGTATGCTGCCCGCTACATCGCGAAGAACGTGGTGGCGGCCGGCCTCGCGGACGAGGTTCAGATCGAGCTTTCCTACGCGATCGGCGTCGCGCAGCCGACCTCGATCACCGTGGATACCCGCGGCACGGGCAAGCTTTCCAACACGAAGCTCTCCGAGATCATCCGCGAGAACTTTGACCTTCGCCCGGCCGGCATCATCAAGATGCTGGATCTCCGCCGCCCGATCTATCGCCAGACCGCGGCATACGGTCATTTCGGCCGCACCGATGTGGATCTTCCGTGGGAGCGCACGGACAAGGTCGAGGCGCTGCGGAAATATCTGTAAAGCCTTGAAGCATGCGGCGACCTTCCCGGCGAACGCCGGGCATGAGACCGGAGCACTGTGAAGCAGGGAGAAT